>JANPBK010000103.1:0-3911 GCA_031430395.1 Cyclobacteriaceae bacterium | reverse complement strand
GGTTATCATGCTTGACTCATCGAAAGTAAATAGCCTACTGGCTTTAACTATTATAGCATTTGAAATAGGAGCATTGATTTGTAGTAATTGTTCTACATTCATCAATATATAATCAGCCTTATATTCGTTATAATGATCAGGAATACCATGGCTGGCGCTAATGTCTAACACCATTTCAGGGCCTTGAATCCAACTGGTTATGTCTTGATACATTTTGGGATTAACAATATCTACCGGGAAAGCAAGAAAATGAACACCCATACCGGCACAGTAACGGGCTTCGCTTAGGTTGGTAATATTACCCACCATGACATTGGTTTTAAGAGACATGCTCAAATATCAAAAAGAAAAAATAACTTTGATGGTTAATTATTCATTTTTAATTGTGTTTCTCCACTTTTATCAACTTTTACTAAAAAGTAAAAATTCCATTTCGGTATTTTTGATCGTTCTATTAGTGACATCTTGCCAATCGAATGAAGAAGTAAAGCTAATAGATGACACAGTATACTTCCCGATGCGAGTGGGGAATTCATGGATCTATGGTGTAGAGGAGTCAACAACTCTAAGAACAAGTTGTACCGATAATGGAGTAACTGTTGCTAATTATGAGATGCGCGTGCAAATCACCGACTCTTTTCCGGCAACTGATCAAGGTTTCAGCTATGTTATTCAGCGATCAAAAAGAATGAAAGTTACGGACCCATGGCAAGCGTTGGATACCTGGACAGTTCAGCGAACGGGGAATCAGATTATTAGTAACCAAAGTAATATCAAGTATGTTAAACTAGTAGTACCGCTTTCCAATGGATTGGTTTGGAATGGGAACCTTTTTAACAATCAAGAGGAATTAAATGGATTAAATGAAGATAATTACAAAGCCATGTTAAAAGGCCAACCGTTTACTAACCCAAGCGGACTAACTTTTAATCAAACCGTAACGATTGTCCAAAACGAAGAACAGTCTAACATTATTTATCGCGACTCACGGGTTGAAGTCTATGCTTTTGGGGTGGGCTTAGTTTATAAAGAATCTTACTTACTAAAGTATTTTTCTAATTCACAACTTCCATGCTTTGGGCAAAAAAAGACGCAGCAAGGAATAACGTATAAACAAACGTTAAAAGAATTTACGATGTAATCAGTATGCTAAAAGAAAGGGTGCTTGTCCTTTTAAGTATTGCTATCACATTTTCTGTAGCCGCACAGACGGATCGTTATTTTGTTACGTTCAAGGACAAAAATAATTCAGCGTTCTCTATAAGCGCCCCCCTCCAATTCTTATCACAGAAAAGTATTGACAGAAGAAAAAAGCAAAACATTGCTGTTACAATGGACGATTTGCCGGTTAATAGCGGCTATGTCACCCAAATAAAATCCACAGGAGCAAAGATTTTTTTTACTTCTAAATGGTGGAATGGCTTATTAATCCAAACTGACAATGCAACCCTGCAAATAATAAAGGCACTTCCTTTCGTACTAAAAACTGAATTGGTTGCTCCAGGATCTAAACTACTCGGAGGCAGGCAACCACAAATGGATAGAGAAGAGCAAGCTGTTTCCTCTACAAATGAAAGTCAATTACAGTTGCAACAGCTGTCTCTTGACAAGATGCAGGAGGAAGGATATCATGGGGAAGGAGTCAATATCGCTCAATTTGATAGTGGTTGGATCGGAGTTAATGTAGCAAGTCCCTTCGCTCATTTATTTCAGGAAGGAAGAATAAAAGATGTTTTCAATTTCGTGAACAATTCAACGAATGTATACACAGATGACAATCATGGCACTGAAGTACTTTCCGTGATGGGGGCATACATTGCAGGCGTATTTACGGGTGGCGCATACAAAGCAAACTTTTATCTCTTTCAAACCGAAGATAAAGTAACAGAGTACCGTATTGAAGAGTACAATTGGGCATTTGCAGCTGAAAGAGCCGATAGCATAGGGGTGGATGTGATTAATTCTTCTCTCGGCTATAATGTGTTTGATGATCCTTCTATGAATTACAGCTATGCGAATATGAATGGAAAAACTACTGTCATAAGCATTACAGCTCGAATGGCAGTAGAAAGAGGCATGATGGTGGTTTGCAGTGCCGGTAATGAAGGCAACAAGTCCTGGAAATTCGTAACGGCACCAGCCGATGTGGAAGGCGTCCTCGCGGTAGGTTCTATAAGTTCACTCGGCACAATAAGTGCATTTAGCTCGGTGGGCCCAACAAATGATGGTAGACTTAAACCAGATGTAGTCGCTCTAGGTTCCGGAACAACAGTTATTAAAAGCGATGGGAATATCGGAACAGCGAGTGGTACATCCCTCTCTAGTCCACTGGTAGCATGTCTAGCTGCTGGCCTGGTACAAGCCTTTCCTACTTTGGCACCCAAGCAACTGTACAATTCAATTAAGAACTCAGGGAATCAAGCAGGCAACCCTAATAATTTACTAGGTTATGGAATCCCGAGTTTTACAATTGCAAAAGAATATATCAAGGCGATGAAAGATGATTTAGATATTTTTCCAAATCCAACATCCAAGTTTCTTAGCATTTCATTTAAAGAACCCACTAATAAAATAGTTACTATTAGTCTCTCTAATTTATTTGGTCAAAAAATCTCTGACAAGACAATTACCTTAACATGGGATAATAACCCACTTCAATATGACTGTTCATCTCTACCGAATGGAATCTATCTATTGGAAGTAATCGGTGAATGGGGTAGTACAGTTAGAAAAATTGTGAAGACCGATTAAAATACTAGCTCTTCAATTGACTGAGTGGAATCATCTTTTGTTGTTCCACGTCCCACAGTTTTAGACGGAAGCAATTAATAATATCAATTGGGTTCCAGGAGGTAGTCATCACATTGCTTAGTTCAGGCATACTTTTCACCGCCTCAATGAGTCGGTAGAATGGTATTCTTGAATTGATATGGTGTACATGATGATAACCAATGTTACCGGTGAACCAATGCATGATTGGATTCATGACCATGCAACTAGTAGACGAGAGTGCAGCATTATCATACGTCCAATCCTGGTTTTCTTTAAAAGTAGCGCCCGGAAAATTATGTTGGCAATAAAATAAATAAGAACCCATACCAAAGGCTAGCAGAAAGGGGATGAACCAGGCTAGCACTGCACTTTGAACGCCAAAGAATTTCCAAATTAGATAAGCGGCCACACTATGAAACACTAAGGCTAGCAGCGAGTCAAGGTGTTTACCCGGGCTTTGAATAAAAGATTTTAGGTTCAACCAATAAATAAAGAGTGTTAGATAGCCCATCAAAATGGTAACTGGATGGCGGTTTATTAAATAAATAGTTTGCTCCTTTTTCGTTAAACTCAGAAACCGAGTCTTACTGATCGTTGGATAGGATCCGATACCGGAAATCGTCAGTTTAGAATTATTGTTATGATGATGTTCATGTGTTCTTTTCCAAATAGTTTCAGGAGCTAATAAATAAACGCCAATACCACGCATGAGCAGCTGAGCCATAAAAGAATTTTGAAGAATAGCCCGATGCTGGTAATCATGATAGATGACAAACATGCGAACATACAGCAATCCACAGATGATGCTTGAAATCAATCGGATTGACAAAGGAATCTCTTGAACCAACGCAGCGATGAAGGCCAGAGAAGCCAGTGCTAAAGTCAGCAATATCTCATACCAGCTTCTGAATTTATCCTCTCCCGTAAATTCCTTACTAGCCATGATAAGCTCTTTGCCGGACCGCATAGGTAAAAAAGCATTTAAATATGGTTGCAAGTTAAATAATTTAGCCTAATAACAGCCAATCCAACTTCTTGTTAGCCTTGTGAAGGAATTAACTTATCACTTTGTTTAACAAGAAGTTGGATTGGCTGTTATTAGGCTAAATTATTTAACTTGCAACCATATTTAAATAATT
>JANPBK010000102.1:0-68844 GCA_031430395.1 Cyclobacteriaceae bacterium | reverse complement strand
GGCGGAATGCCAAAAGGAACTGATCCAAAAAAAGCTGGGCCGCATCATACTCCACAATTCATTATAGATGACAGTGGCTTGGCACTCGGTGTGAATACACTTTGCAATTTGGTGATGGATTACTCGAATGGGAAATAGATAGTTTCCTGTTTCCAGTTACAGGTTACTTGCAACTGGGAACCGGCAACTTATTTCACTCCGTCCTCAAACTATTCACCGGATTCGCCATCGCAGCTTTGATAGCTTGGTAACTTACCGTAGCCAGTGTTATCACTAAAGCTCCCGTTCCTGCCACTGCAAAAACCCACCAGGAAATATCAGTTCGATATTCATATTTCATCAGCCAGCTGTTCATCATATAGAATGATAAAAGACTTGCTATTAAAAAGGAGATGGTCACCAGCAGCACAAAATCTCGTGACAACATTTTCCATAATGTAAACACAGAGGCGCCCATTACTTTCCGTACGCCTATTTCTTTGGCTTTCTGCTCAGCTACAAACGAGGCCAGTCCGAAAATGCCGAGACAACTGATAAAGATGGCGAGTGCAGCAAAAAAGCTGGCCAGTTTTCCGATACGCTCTTCATCACCAAATTTTCGGGCATAGTCTTCGTCTACAAACTTATATTCAAAGGGTGCATCGGGATTATGCTTTTTTATAACCGTTTCTATTTTACTTAGTGCTTCGCGCGAAGCCATTTCAGGATTTATTTTCATGAGGATCACATTGCCATCGTCTTTTGAAATATGGAACAAGGAAGCTCTCGCAGGCTCGTAAGGCGATTCTACCACCATATCTTTAATGATGCCGATGATCGTGTATGGCTTTCCCTCCCATGTCAATGTTGCCCCCACCGTTTTTTTGAATCCTAAAAATTTCTCAGCAGCCTCGTTAATGACAAACGCGTTGGAGTCCGTTGAATATTCATGAGAAAAATCGCGGCCCTCTTTGAACTGCCAGCCAATGGTTTTTCCATACTCGTGAGTGATTCCATTATTCGGAAAATCTATCGCCAATGCGGGATCTTTTCCTTCCCACTCAAAGCCTCCATTGCTATTCCACACCTGCGTAACGGGACTGCCGGACTCGGCCATTTCTATAACAGCTCCTGAGTTTTTCAACTCAGTTCTTACCGCCTCAAAATGTTTATGCAAATCCTGAGTCGTCAAAAACATATTGATCAATCCATTTCTCTCATATCCAATCGGTCTGTTCTTCGCAAATTGTATTTGATTAAACACAACGATCGTTCCGATGATAAGCGTCACCGAAACAGAAAACTGCACTACCACTAAGACTTTGCGTGGGATCGATGCAAATCTTCCCACCCGAAAGGTTCCTTTAAGAACTTGAACAGGATTGAAAGAAGAAAGATAAAGCGCGGGATAGCTTCCTGCGATGATACCGGTGAGTAAACTAAAACAAACTCCGGCAAACCAAAATATCGGATTGAGTATAGGCAGTACCAATTTTTTGTCAGCCACCTGATTGAACATTGGCAACATTAGTTGCACCAACAACAACGAAACAAGGAACGCTAAAAAAGCAACCACAAGCGATTCACTAAAAAATTGACTCACCAATTGCGCTCGGACGGAACCGATAGATTTGCGAATGCCTACTTCTTTGGCTCTGCGTTCGGAACGAGCCGTACTTAAATTCATAAAATTGATGCATGCCAGCATGAGTACAAACGTGCCGATGATACCAAAAAGCCAAACAAACTCAATCCGCCCACCCACATTGATCCCGTTTTTAAATTCACGATATAAATGCCACTTGCTCATAGGCAACAGAAAAACGACCGGTTTGTATTTCCGATCGCCATCGTCTTTGAGTTTGTTGAATTTAACGTTCTTGATTTTTGCAGAAACCGTTGCCATGTCGGCATTGTCTGCGAGTTGAGCAAATGTCTGGGTGAAATTACTCCCCCAGGGGTTCTCCATTTTTTTGATCCATTCATTCGAGATGATGTATAAATCCCATGGCAACAAATAGTTCATGTTGCGAAAGAAAGTGTTGTAAGGCAAGTCTTCATACACGCCAGTCACTTTTACATCGTGCTTATTGTTAAGCCGCATCACTTGGTTGATGGGGTCGGCTTCTCCAAAATAAGCCTTCGCAGTTGATACCGATAGCAAAATGGAATAGGGTTCTTTCAATCCATCGCGCGTGCCTTTGAGCATTTTCAGCGAAAGCATCTCGGTGACCTCGGGCTCAAAGTAATAACCGTCTTTATTGAATTTCTTTTCGCCAACAGAGAGAATATGGGTATTGTTCCAGGATGCCTGCAGCACATATTTGAAATCACTGCCAAAATTGTTGCGGATCTCCTCCGCCATTTGATACGGATTGGATATTTGCGATTGCACCACGCCATTGTAAGTATTGTGCTGCCAAACCTGTGCTATCCGATCATAGTTTTGATGATACCTATCATACGAGAGCTCGTCCCAGATCCATAAGCCAATGAGAATGGCTACGGCCATCCCGGTAGCCAAGCCGGCAATGTTGATAAACGAATAGCCTTTTTGTTGTATTAAATTACGAAAGGCGATTTTGAAGTAGTTTTTGAGCATCGTTAATGAGGGTTATCCTGAGAGTACAGGATATACTTCACAAAATGCAAGAGGTTGCAGAAATTACCACATTTTTTTAAAGTTCGAAGAAATAAAGCGGCAACAGCATCGATCGAATTAAAGTTAACACGCGTTCTCTAGTGATCGTATCACAATCTTACTCTGACTTTAAACTCTTGACTGGATTATGCCGGGTTAATTGATCGACTGGAAAATATAGATCATTTCGGATCTGATGATTGACGTTCTCAAAAACCCACTCTTGTTAAGGAGGATGTCCGAAGGATGCCTGCCGGTTGGCAGTGGTTGTATTTACTTATATTCGCTCACGGTATTTTACATTGATTTAACATCCACATGAATTTTAAAGAAATAATTGAAGGCGTGTATCGCGAGGTAAAGGATATTGATGACCGCGGTAAGCTGGCCTCCTACATTCCTGAGCTTGCGCAGATGAATCCTAAAAGGTTCGGTATTCACCTGTCCACCGTTGATAATTACCAGTTTGGAATAGGCCATTATACCGAGAGATTTTCTATTCAAAGTATTTCGAAAGTGCTGGCCCTTGTGCTGGCTTATAAAATAAAGAATCAGCGTATCTGGAAGCGAGTTGGTATCGAGCCTTCCGGAACGTCATTTAATTCCCTGGTTCAATTAGAGGCCGACAAGGGCATCCCCAGAAATCCATTTATTAATGCGGGCGCCATGGTAATTGCCGATATCTTGGTGACGCATTTAAAGAATCCGAAGAAAGATTTTATTGCTTTTGTGCGAAGCCTTTCGAACAACCCCGGCATCCATTATTCCGAAACGGTGGCGGCCTCCGAAAAGTCGGTGGGGTATCGGAATGTGGCGCTCTGTAATTTCATTAAATCATTTGGCAACATCGAAAACCATCCCCAGGTGGTGCTCGATTTTTATTTTGACCTGTGCTCTATTGAGATGAATTGCCGCGAGCTTTCCGAAACATTTTTATTTTTAGCGCACGATGGCAAAACCCTGAGCGGTATGCACGTTTTAACAAACCATCAAACCAAAAGAATAAATGCGCTCATGCAGACCTGTGGATTTTATGATGAGTCTGGAGAGTTTGCATTTAAAGTTGGGTTGCCCGGCAAGAGTGGAGTGGGCGGAGGTATCATCGCAGTCAATCCCGATCGATATACCATTGCCGTCTGGAGCCCCCTGCTGAACGCGAAAGGAAATTCATATAAAGGCGTGCGGGTGCTCGAAAAGTTTACAAAAAAAACAGAGTCTTCGATTTTTTAATGAACGTGTTAGCCTGAGCTTGTCGAAGGCTTGGGCGGCCCCGAGGCACACATGCCACGCGCTTGCTATCGGGCCGGCTTTCCGTTCCAAGTCCGGCCGCACACTAAGTCGACTCACGGAGTTCATCCCGCCCAAGCGGGAGGCTTTCCACTGCAATCCCTGCCGCGAGAGTGGTGTTTAACTATCTAGTGATTTCTTATTCGCACCGAAGGTCGGAATCGAACCGGCCCATCCTAAAAAAAAGGCCATCGAACACGATAGGCTGGTTGGTGAAGAACACCAACAAGGGCGAGTGAATACTAATTATCACGAGGAGAGCAACCACTAGTGTCTTAAAAGATCAACTACGCTTATACCACCCAATACGAATCCCACCCCATTTATGATTACTACCAGTTTCAAATTCTTGGGTGAGATAGGATTGAAAATATTCTAACTGAATATTCTTGATTTTGAAAATAATGCCTGCATTTCCTTGAAACACAAATCGATTAATCTGATTATTTGAAATCGTATAGGCACTAGATGTATTGAACAGTCCACCTTGCAATGTTGCATCATGCCCTACAATATTTACTGATGGCTCGGCATACAAAAACACTTGAATTTTAAATTTTTGTTTTAAGAAACTTGAAAACGGATCATCGAAATATCCAACCATTAAGATTGTGCCTGCATACAATTTTGTATTATAGGTGCCTGCACGCGCACTTGCTTTGCCTGCCAGTAAAAGATAATCCTTGATGGATAGTAGCCTGCGCTCATAATCTACTTGATAATTCAGAATGATATCGTTCTGAATTTGATTTTGCCAACCTAGTGGTAATTTATAATTGATCCATTGGTGAATGGTTTCTTGAACTTCTTTGCCGCCAGCCATAGGGCCGATCACTCCTGTACTGAATGAAGAGGAAATTCTTTCTCCTCGAATGGCATCACTTACAATGGAAAAAGTTTTGAGAAACAACCCAGCGGCAAAGGGTCTATCCCCTTTCAAAATCTCTGGGTGAGAAATGCTGGTAGGAGTATAGCCTTCGTGCTCTATGGCAATACCAAATTTATTCTCTTTACTACTGGATCGAATCAGCAGTTTTGCCATTGGAAATTTACGGATGCTAGGATTGACATATTCCAGATTAATTCCTTGGGTGTAATAAATATCTGTTTCTGAGAAATAGTCGTTTTCATAGTGGATTCGAAAATAATGTGGAGATGGTATGTCGCGGTACAATGTAGAATTGCTAATGCGTTGGGCGGCTGCCGGAAAGGTAGTTCCTACGATTAATAGCAAATAGTATATTCTGAACATGTGCAAAGATATACGTGCTTTCCCTTCGCTCGGATTTTAGACTTGGGTAAAAACGAGGCTTATTTCGCGACAGTGATAGGAGTCATGCCAATTTGCCTACTGGTGACTGTCAAGTTTCACTCTGATCTCAAACTCTCAACTGGATTTACCCTCGCTGCATTGAATGTTCTAATCCCAATGGTAGCAAACGCAATGAGCAACGAAATCACCGCAGCTAACACAAAAATCCAAGCTCCAAGTGGCATGCGATACGCAAACTCTTGCAGCCAGCTATTCATAAAATACCACGAAAGGGGCAAACCAATAACTCCAGCGGCTAAGACCAACACTAAAAATTCTTTTGACACCAAGCCGATAATGCTATGCACAGAAGCTCCCAATACTTTGCGCACCCCAATTTCTTTTGTGCGGCTTTCAACCGAATAAGAAACCAACGCGAACAATCCCATGCAAGTGATAAGTACAATGATAATCGAGAACGTTAGAAATATCTGCCCTCGCTTTGCATCGGCTTGATAAAATTCTTCGAAACGATTATCAAGAAATGTATACTCCAAGGGGCTGTTCGGATCTATCTTTCCATTGATTTCCTTAAGCTTAGAAATGGTTTCATCCCAATTCGCTGTTTTAATTTTCAATGTGTAATAGTCAATTCGTTGAATAATTGTATTGGGTGCTCCAAAGATCACGGGCATCAAATTATTTTTCAACGATTCAAAATGAAAGTCCTTTGCGACTCCTACTACTTCAGCTTTGAAAATCCGATCGAGCCGTTCTACGTCTGCATCTGTACGAATGGTTGGTATTTCAATGATTTGCCCAATTGGATTCGTAAGCCCCAGTTGCTTAACACCTGATTCGGTTAGTATCACTTTTGTCGAATCTGAACTTCCAGAGTTGAAGTTTCTGCCTTCCATCAATTCGATATCATACGTCTTTAAAAAGTCGTTGTCAATCCCGACAAAGATCATTTCGTTTTTCTTCGAATCACCTTCTGCGTTGACAGTTGCAATAGGGAAACTCTTCCATTCTCCCGGCACACGTGTGGAAGTGGTAATACTTACTACTTCCGCTGGTTTTGCAAACTCCGCTTTTACCGTTTCAAAATTTCTGCGAAGGTTCCCGCTGTTGATATCAATGACCAGCAGGCTTTCTACATTCATACCCAGGTCTTTTTCACGTATAAATTTCAATTGATTGTAGATTACCAGTGTAGAGGCAATCATTGCAATCGAAACTGCAAACTGAGCCGTCAATAACATTTTGCGAATAGAAAAGCTTTGATTGATCGCTTTTACTTCACCTTTCAATGCGCGCGCTGTAGAAATCTTCAAACTAATAATGGCAGGATAGATAGCCGACAAAATAGCGGTGACAAAAACAGCACCAATGATCATCAAATACCACGATGCCGGCAATGATGTTAACAAAAGTTGCTTCTGTGTAAACGTTCTGAAAAAAGGAAGCAAAACATTTAGCAATACAACCGACAATAAAAAAGATACTCCGGCAATCAGAATGGAATCAATTACAAACTGCGCCACAAGCTGACCTCTCGGTGCTCCCAAGCTCTTGCGCATTCCAATTTCGCGCGTACGCTTGAAAGCAGCAGCTGTTGCTAAGTTCATATAGTTGAGACATGCAATCAAAAGCAATAAAAATCCAACTACGCCAAAGATGTACAAGTAAAAAGGTTTGATGCCCGAATCATTACTGTTAAAACCATTGCCTTGAATGTTTTCAGAATAGAGATGAACTTGATTAAAAGGCTGAAAAGAAAATTCACTTTTAAAAGGCCTATCAGTCGGATAATGAGATTTAACTAATCTTTCAATTTTAGATGAAAGCGCTGCTACATTGGAGTTCTCTTTAAGTTTTACATACGTCACATATGAATTGCTCGCCCAATCAGAGGAGACAAAATCGTTATACCAATCAAATAGTGCCGGCCAGGTCGCTTCGGAGAAGAGAGCTTCAATTTGCAGGTGAGAATTTTTTGGAAAATCTTTCATCACGCCCACGACAGTAAATTCCAAAGGCTTGTCATCTTGTGACCAGGATGACCAAATTCTTTTCCCAATTGGTGATTCCGATCCAAAATATTTTTTTGACAACGTTTCGTTCAGGACCACTTCATTCGGGTTTCTAAGCACACGATCTTTTGATCCTTCTATCAATGGAAAGTCAAAAAAAGTAAAGAAGTTAACATCCGCCCCCACGATGCGGTGGTAATTTCGATTAGCCGGATCATTTCCTAATCCCGCACGTCCAAAAGCAGTTATGCGACAATACTCTTCGATCTCCGGATAAACAGCAGCAGATTCTTTGATAATTAGGCCCGCAATTTCAGCCGCATTGCGAACGGTGCCATCTTCTTGCTTCTCGTGTTGAAGCATTCGGTACATAATAGCTGAATCTTTATGAAATGAATCAAAGCTTAATTCATCTTGGATGTAAAGACCTAAGAGAATAAAGCTTAAAAAACCGATGGTCAGTCCAGAAACATTGATGAATGTGAACGTCTTGTTTTTTATGAGATGACGAAGACTGATTTTAAAATAACTTTTATACATACCATACGTGTTTAAATTTTCATATCCTCCAGTTGGTTTGATGATACTAGGTCTTAAGAGCAACAGCACATCTCTCATAAACTTCATATCAGCTTTCAACTTTCCGCTTTCAACTTTGCGCTCCTGATACAACTCCATCAAATCACCTTCAATAGAATCCCTCAACTTCGGATGGCAGAACCAGCGGAAGAATTTTAGAAAGGATTTGGGCGGCTTGTTGGACATACGAATTAAGATTAAAGTCGCAAGATTAAAGGCTCCAAATCTTGTGTCTTATATCTCACGTCTATTAGTCTGTTCCAAGCCATCTTCGGTATTGCGCGCCAAAGCTCATCTCGTGTACTTTTCGAGTAGTCCATTGCTTTTTTGCCAAGAGCCGTGATCTGAAAATATTTCTTCGGACGGCCTGCTCGTTCTTCGGTGGCTTCGCCATCAAATGACTTGAGGTAGCCTTTGTCTTCCAATCGTTTCAAGGCAGTTTGCAAGGCGCCAACACTTACACCACGCTTTAATCGTGATTCAATTTCTTTTTTAATAGAAACTCCATACGCATCCTTATATAAAATGCCTACGGTGAGCATCACCACTTCCTCAAATTCGCCCAATTGATATTTCTTCATGATGGAAATAATTAATTCCTAATTGTAGTATTAATAATTGTGCCAATCTGAAAAACCGCTTAAAACGTAGATAAGAGTGATCAATACAAAATAGGATGTTCGGCTACGAACAGTTTTGAACCAAATCGATCAACAAGCTTTAAAACAATAAACTGGATAATCAACCCATAAATGATAGTTTCAAAAAAATAATTATCTGCTTTCATGAACGTTCTCAGGTTTCGCGTGTAAAGAGCACTAAATTGAAACCTATGAAACGAATCCTTCTTGTTTTTGCACTGTTGCCGTTGCTTGGCCTTGCCGCGCCAGAAAAAATTCATCCCAAAACGTTAGAACTAAAATCCATTGATTGGTACACCCAACAAGCCAAGGCATGGAGCGAAGAGACAAATCGCAACCGGTCTCATGCGGAGAGTTGGTTTAATTACTATGCGGCTTCTTATTTTAGTCAAGATGCTACTGCTCACTTAACTCAAATTGTGCAAGACATGGGAAAGGCGGTGCCCAATTCTTATGAATTGCTCGTAGTGAAGGGTTGGAACAGTGGTTACACGTCAGAGTCGCTGCGCTTAGTACAACAAGCCTATGCTATGAGCCCCGAGAAGCCGGAAGCGTACGGGCTATTGCAACTTCTTTCTGAACTTAATCTTGACGCAGCGGGTAGAGCGACTTTCAGCGATCAATTACTTTCACATGCACAGCTATCACCTTCGTTATTAAGCTACAGTTACAACGTTCTCATGTCGCTGGAGCCCGGATCCATTTTGATCACAGAAGGCGAAAGCACCACTTCTCCCTTGTTTGCTTTGCAAGACGTAATGAAAGTGCGTAATGATGTAAGTATTTTAAACTTAGATCTTCTCGGTAATGCCACTTATCTGGAAAAGAAATTTAAAGCTCTCGGCCTTATGTTAAACGGTCCGGTTGACGCCCACAACTTACAAAGTACACTATGCGCCCTACTTCCATTGGCAAATAATGGAAAGAAATTTTATTATGCCCTTACCCTTTCCCAAGACAATCTTTCTTCCATTAAAGAAAATTTATATGTAGTTGGCTTGGCATCCGTTCACAGCATCACCAACTTTGATAACGTAGCTCAAATCAAAAAAAACCTGGAGAAAGAGTTTTTGCTTGACTATTTAAAAGTCGATTTCAACGGAGAATCAAAATTTGCAACCGGCAAAGTATTTAGTGCCAATTACCTGGTGCCGATGATTTTGTTGTATGAGTCCTACCTAAAAGAACATCAACTAGAGAAAGCGAAAACCCTACGCCAATTGATAGAGCGGGTAGCACATGACAGTGATAAGGAAGCCGCCATTGCTCGATTCTTGGGCAACGAAGTGCCGGAAGAGATTCCTTATTATCCCTCCTCTATAACAGCAAAATCGCTAGAGGGTAAATTTCGCCCTGTGTCAGATAAAATTTATGCACAGGAAAACGAAGTGACTAATGAGCAGTACAACTTATTTTTAAATTATTTAACATCCCATTCGCTGACAGAGCTTTATGAAAAGTATAAGTTTGACTTTAGTGGCTATGAAGAACCTACTCTTTCGTTGATGAAGAATTACTCTGCCAACCGCGTAGGGACGAAAAAGAACAAATACTTTAACAACTACCCGGCCATTCATGTTGGCTACGAGGCCGCCCTTGCCTACTGTGCGTGGCTTACCCAACAATACAATCGATCAGCTGAACATAAATTTAAAAAGGTACTTTTCCGATTACCATCTATCGATGAATGGCAGATTGCGGCAGCATCCATCAAAAATCCTACTTCTTGGAAGTGGGATGATCAAAAAGTTGAAGTAAGAATTACAGCTAGCAATGATCTATTTGGAAAAGTCTTAGAGAAAAGAATGGTTTCGTTGACTGACCCTGAGATAATGTATCCATGGTTCCGATTCTTCGCTTTTAGAAACTCGGCAATCAATCATAAAGGCTGCTATTTGGGTAATTTCAAAGTGCCTGATGAAGGGGCATGCCCCGGAATTGATAAATCGAAAGGAATCGCTGCTGATGGATGGATAATGGCCGCTCCAACGAAAACATATTTTCCTAACGATATTGGATTGTATGATGTGGTGGGCAACGTGAGTGAAATGACCTTAGAAAAAGGGAAAGCATGTGGAGGAAGTTGGAATCATACTCCGGCAGAATCAACCATGCGAAGTATTAATACTTATACAAAACCAGATGCAGCCACGGGTTTTAGGGTCTTTATGGAGGTCATCGAAAAATAGTAGTTGCCTTTGCTAAACCTATTTCGAAAATCGATGACCGGTTTGTCAGATGAAGATCTGATGGACAAAGTGTGTGGAGGGGATGAGCGAGCGTTGGAAGAAATCTACCAACGCTACAGCCAACCCCTCCTTCGCTATTTCTATCGTATGCTATGGCAAGATCAAAGCAAGGCGGAAGATTTTTTGCATGATCTGTTTATTAAAATCATGGAGAAGAAAGTCCAATTTGAATCAGGCAGAAAATATTCTACCTGGATGTATTCCATTGCACACAACATGTGCAAGAACGAATATCGAAAAAAAGCATTCCGGTCATCGACTCAACATTCTTTCAATGGCAATGGAAACATAGACGAGTTGATTACACTACAACTTGATCATACTTCCTTTCATCAAACATTGGAAGGTCTGTTAACGAAGGAAGGGGAAGAAGCACGCACGTTATTTGTTTTGCGTCATGAATTGGATATGAGCGTTGCAGAGATCAGCGAAGTGATCAATTGCCCCGAAGGAACGGTGAAGTCACGTTTGTTCTATTTAAAGAAGAAACTGGCTTTGGCCCTTGAACATTATAAAGTAGTACTTGAAAAATAGCCGATATGGAAAATTTTGAAGAGTTTGAAGAATTACTGCGCCAGCGTTCGTATGCAGAGCTGACTGAAAATGAAAAACAGTGGGTCACACAATTTATCAGCTCCGAGGCAGAATACGAATCGCTGCGCCAGGCAGATAGACAATTGAATCACTACGTTACTGCCACTCGTAAACTTACTCCGTCTCCTAAGATTTGGGCAGCCATCAAAAACGACATAGCTCAGAATAAAAAAGCAGCTAAGGTCTATTGGCTAAATACTTCAATACCTGCTTATGCAACATTAGTACTATTGATGGTAGTGGGTATATTCAGCTGGTATGGGGGTAGCAACTATAACTCAACTACCGTTTATGAACCAAAAATAGTAACTCATATTGATACTGTTTTCATTGCATCAAAGCCGGATACTATTGTGCGGGAAAGAATTGTCTATTTAAAAACCTATCCCACTCCTGCTATTATTCAGGCCTCTACTAAAAGGCTTGAAAATATGCCGGCTACCAAGGGCATCAACATGAAAGAGAAGGAGGAGTTGGAACGACTTTTGGTTTCGGGGTCGCGTTAAGTGCAAAATATACTCTTACTATTCAATCTAATCATGTCGTAAAGATTCAGAAGGATTTGAAACAATTACATTAACTAATTGCGTTGCCACCGCGATCAATGCAATCGAGAAAATGGAAAGAAAGGCAAAAGCAATTACACGAAAATCTGTGGCCACGTAATATTCCCACACCCCATCCATCATTTTATTTACCATAAAAGAACCAAAGATCGACCCCACCATAAATGAGATTACAAGAACAATGATCAATAGCTTTCCTGCTTCATAAGCGATGGTAACTGTGGAAGCCCCCAGGATTTTTCGTATTCCTAACTCCTTCGTTCTTCTTTGCAGGTTAAGTGACACTAGTGCATATAAGCCGGAAACCGACATGATGATGGCCACCAGCCCAAGAAATGTGTAAAGAATCACTACGTTATCGAAATGTTCCATGGCCATCACCATGTCTTGCTCCATCAAACGTCCGTTATACAACAGCGTGGGGAATACTTTTTTCCAAGATCCATTGATCTGGTTATTAAGGTCAACCAGGTTAGATGGATCTGTTGATGCTGTTAGAAATCGATAGTTACTTTCCGGCACATAGCGAAAAACGATCGGAGCAAGTGGTTGAAATAAGGCTCGCATGTAAACATCTTTAGCAACGCCTACGATGTAAAACTGTGCGGTATCTGCTATTGTTACACGACTGCCAACAGGATTTGTAAGTCCGAACACTTTGATAAACTCTTCTGTCACTATTATTCCTTCTTTTAAGTCAGAGGCTCTATCTTTCTCAAATTCGCGTCCTTCAACTATTCTTATGTTTAGCGTTTTAAAATAGCCATCGCCAATATTTAAGATCTCGGTCTCTCTTTCTTTGTTAGCATAAGTTCTTACAGCGGTCTTATAGGCATTTGTATAAATGTGATGCTCACTGCCCCCAATATGTTGAATAAGTTTATTGGCAACTAGTTCATTTTTGAGTTGAGTATACTGTTCCTGATTTTCAACCGGCACTTGCACAACCGATTGGTACGAATATCCGAGGTCAAAATCTTTTTGAAATTTGGAATTAAAATAAAACGCGAAGGCAAAAATGACAGCGGCAAGAGAAATGCTAAACTGAATAATTAACATACTCTTAGATAACCACGTGGTAGAACCAAATTTTACGTGATCCCTTAATACCTGAATAGGTCTGAATGATGAAATATAAAATGCCGGATAACTACCCGCTATTAAAGTGGTGGCAATGGTAAGAACAGCCAGCGAAACTAGTAGCGGTATATTATCAAGGTACCGTGTCTGCATTTCGATACCAGGCCACATGGCATCCCATCCACGAACAAATAGTTCGCCTAGAAACAAAGCTAAGAACAAGGCGATTAAAGTAAACACAAGTGATTCTGCTAGAAATTGAATGATGAGTTCTTTTCTACTGCCACCAATCACTTTTCGAATTCCAATCTCTTTCAGTCGATTACCCGCTACCGCAATGGCATTATTGGTAAAATTAAAACATGCCACGAGCAAAAGCAGAGAGGCCATAAAAAAGGGGGCAATAACAGCAGCCGGTGGCATTGGAAAGTTAAACCAATGCCCTTGATTTCGCTGATCTGATGCACGTTTAGACATGCCAACAAAAGAATCTAAGTAATAGTGTTTTGCCATTAGATCCGGTCGCGCCTCGTTCTGAGGTTTTTCAAATTGCGCTAACTGTTTTTCAATACTTGTTATTGTCTGAGGATCGTCTATGCTCAAAAAGGTAGTTGTCCATTTTTTCCAGTCGTGCTCCGTAACACTTTTTTGAGTAGGATCTATAAAGTAATTATCAAACGTAGTAAGCAAGTCAAAACGAAAACTTGAATTCGTTGGAAAAGCAGCGAAAACTCCAGAGATAATAAACTCACGCGGTACCCCGGAAACGATCTGACTTAAATTTTTACCGACCACATCGCTTGTTCCAAAATACGTGTTGGCTAATTTATCACTCACCAGTATTTGACTTTTGTCCGTGAGTTTGAGTGTACCCTGTAAAACTTGCAATGTAAATAGGCTGGTAAAATTGGGGTCCGCGTAGACAAATTGTTTTCTAAAAACTTCATCTCCTATTCTAAACTGACCATCCTTACTTATGTATCGAACAACTTCATTTACTTCTTTAAAGTTTTCACGTATCAGTTCACCAACGGGCATAGGGCTTACTCCATATTGAATCAATTTACCTTCTGATTCGTTCATGAAAGCTACCCGGTATATTTTATTGGCATTGACATGACCTTTATCAAATTCCACATTAAACTGGTAATTGACATACGCAGCGATACAGCAGCCCAGCGCGATGCTCATCCCAAAAAGATTAATGCTAAGTGGTATCCTGTTTTTAAGAAATGTGCGATACGTGATAATCAATTGGTTGGAAAGCATGGCGTGATTGGGATTAAATGTTCTTGATTTCCTTATAGCAAAAGGCCGTAGGTAATTGAAGACCTGAAACCAATAATTCAGTTTAGCTTTGAATGCTGATTTAGTTTTTAAGCTCTCATAAAATTTTTCTTCCAAATCACCGCTCACTTCTTCGACAAGGTCGCTTCGTAGAAAACTGTGGAGCAGTCTATTGGCGAACTTGGGCGGGATGGTTTTTTCGTTGTTCATATATTTTGTTACCGGTTGCCAGTTACCGGTAACAGGGAACTGGAAACCTGCAACTGATTTTCATTCTGACTTCAAACTATTCACTGGATTCATCTTCGCTGCTTTTATCGCTTGAAAACTTATAGTAGCAACAGCAATACTAAGTGCCGCGATCCCAGCCAACGCAAATACCCATGGTTGAATTTCCACCCGATAAGCAAAACCTTCCAGCCATTTATTCATCGCATACCATGAAATTGGCGTTGCAATGAGGATGGAGATCATGACTAGTTTGATAAAATCTTTTGATAACAAAGCAACAATGGCATAGGCCTCAGCACCCATCACCTTTCTAATCCCTATTTCTTTCGTACGCTGTTCTGCCGTATAGGTTGCTAATCCAAGCAATCCCAGGCAGGCTATGAAAATTGCCAAAAAGGAAAAAGTTGTAAACAATTTTCTAAAAATAAAATCAGATTGGTATTGGCGGTTGAAATCTTCATCCAGAAAACTATAGAGAAAAGGACGGTGCGGTGCGAGTTTGCTCCAAATCTCGCCTACCTCTTCAACGGTTTTGGCCATGTCATTGGATTTTATTTTCAGAGATAAGTACCTGCTTGAATAGGGCTCGAGGGGTAAGGTTAACGGCTCGATGTTGCGGTGCAATGAAGTGTAATTGAAGTCTTTAACAACACCGATAACTTCCCCTTCTTTCCCCCATTGACTGAATTTTTTACCGATGATGTCAGCCGGATTAGTATAACCATATTGCCTCGCTGCTGCTTCATTGATAACAAGTGCTTTCGTTGAATCGGACGGATGATCTCGAGAGTATGATCTTCCAGCAACGACCTGTAAGTTAAAATGATTAATGAAATCCATCCCTACTTGAAAAATAGCCTGCGCCTGCATCTTCATTGCGCCATCAGCTTTCTGTATCTCTGTGCCTGCATTTGGGAAAAAACTTCCGGGGACGCTTCTGGAAAAAGCAGCTGATAAAATGTTCGAGTTAGCTTCCAATTCAATCTTCAGCGCTTGTGATTTGCGATTAACTTGTTCATCGTAGTTGTAATCCAAAATCAACATGCGTTCCTTATCAAATCCAAGATCTTTATCCAGCAGATGATTCATTTGTGTATAAACAATGATGGTTCCGGCTATCAACGCAATGGATAAACTGAATTGAAACACTACCAATGCCCGCCTTAAATTAACACCACCAAAATTTGACTTTGCTATTCCTTTTAAAACAGATACTGGCGCAAAACCAGACAAGGCCAACGCAGGATATGAACCAGCTACCACACTAATCACTAACTGAATACCAAAGAAGATTGGAATCGTCTTCCAGCTAAGAATGTTTTGGATAGACAATACTTTACCAGTAAACGATGCCATGCTGGGCAATGCAGCAAAGACGAAAATAGCGGCCAGTAGCATCGATAAAAAAACGATGATGAACGATTCGCCCAAAAATTGCAAAACCAAACTACTTCGATAGGCTCCGATTGATTTTCGAATACCCACTTCTTTTGCACGCTCCATCGATCGTGCTGTGGATAGGTTCATGAAGTTGATGATGGCGATTGCTAAGATGAATATCCCAATGATCGAGAATACATAAATATTAGATAGACTCCCGGTTTCCCCCGGCTGTCGTTCAGCAACTGTTCGCAGATAAACATCTTTGAGCGGTTCGATGGCAATATCATAAGTCGATTTTGGATCACCTTGGGATCGCAGTATGAAACTCGGTATCTTCTTCTCGAAAGCTAAGCGATCAAAATTTTCGTTGACAAGAAAGTATGTGTATAGATCTACATAACCCCACATATCGAATATTTCGGGGTTGGATTTTTTGAAGGTACTTAAAGATAACAATGCATTAAAACGAAAATGTGAATTTGCTGGCAGATCGTTCATGACACCGGTTATGGTGTACTCACCAGGATTTCCCCTTCCAGGAGATTCGCTTCCTTTCAACGTTTTTCCTATAGGGTCGGTATCGCCAAAGTATTTTTTGGCAGTAGTTTCTGTGAGCACTATACTATATGGGGCGATCAATGCGGTTTTTGGATCACCTTTTGTCAACTTCCAGCTGAATACGTCAAAGGCAGTAGAGTCCATGAAGAAGACCCCATCCTCTTGGTAATGCTTGTCTTCGATGCTTAACAATATGTCGGCCCTTCCCGAAAACTGAACTACTCTCTCAATTTCTGGAAACTCTCTTCCAAGAGCCGGGCCAATAGGCGCATTGCCCCAAACCCAAAATGGATTTGCCTGGGCAGATTTTGAATCAGCTGTAGATTTTGTACCATGAATGACTCGATAAATTCGATCTCCTTTTTCGTGATAGCTGTCATATGATAACTCATCCTGCACAAATAGGAAAATCAAGAAGCAACTGGCAATTCCCAGACTAAGTCCAAAAATATTTATGGCGGAATAGGCCTTTTTTTTGAGCAGGGTTCTCCACCCGATTTTAAAATAGCTTTGAAACATATCGTAGTTGTTTAAATAATTCAATCTTGATTTTCGAATGGCAAACGGACGCAGGTAATTGAAGACCTGAAACCAATAATTCAGTTTAGCTTTGATTGCTGATTTAGTTTTTAAGCTCGCATAAAATTTTTCTTCCAAATCACCTTGCACCTCTTCCATTAGGTCGTTTCGTAAAAAACGACAAAGAAGGCGAGTTGCCTGTTTGGGTGGCGTATGGGAGAGTGCCCTCATAATTTCTTATTCGTAACGTAATGCCTTCACCGGATTTGCCCTTGCCGATTTCAGCGTATGATAACTAATCGTGAGTAGGCCGATTGCCAGGGCAAGAATGCCACCTACGACAAACACCAGAAAATTAATATTTATTCGGTAGGCAAAGCCCTCCAGCCAACGTTGCAATGCGTAATAGGTTATCGGGCTCACCATCACAAAAGCAATGATGATGAGTGTGGCAAAGTTGCGCGACAACAGAATAGTAATTTGACTTTCCGTTGCACCCAGCACCTTTCTCACCCCAATTTCTTTTGTCTTTTTTTCAATCGTGATAGCCGCCAATCCGAATAACCCAATGCAAGAGATAAGAATGGATAGTCCTGCCATGATTGCAACGACCGCACTCATTTGTTTGTCCGACCGATACACTTCTTCAAAATGCGCATCTAAAAAAGTATAATCAAACGGATACGATGGCACTAGCTCGTCCCACACTTTTTTTACCGCAGCTATTCCTTCTTCGGTGCGGCCCTTCTCAATTTTTACAGAGAGTTCTTGATATCCCCACTCAGGATGTACGACCAGTGCCAATGTGTTTACTTTGTAGTGAAGGGAATTGAAGTTAAAATCTTTTACCACTCCTATGATTGTACCCAGCGAATCATTGTGATACCAATCGTGACCTGCTTTAGTACCGATAGTTTCCTTTAGTCTAAGTTCGTCAGCAAATGATTCGTTGATTACGAATGCAAGACCATTGTCTGTAAGATTGTCTTTTGAAAATCCACGACCCTCCTTTACTTTTATGCCATAAACGTTCAGATAATCATAATCTACATTTACGTTGGAGGGTGTAATGGTTAATACCCCCGTATCCGCCTTTACTTTAAAACCCCCTTGGTGAAAGTTGTTACCCAGTCGCTGCCCACTGGCTGTAACACCGCGGATCATCGATTGCTTTTGTAATTCCTTCTTGAGGGTTTCGAATTTTTCGTTTGCTTCGTTGTTCATGTTTACTAATAACATCTGGTCTTTATCAAAGCCAATATCTGATTCTTTCATAAAGGACAACTGCTGAATAACAATTAGGGTACTTACCATCATGGCGATGGCCAATCCAAATTGAACGATCACTAACGTACTTCTCAGCACCGACTTCCCCTCGCCCCTGTTTCCACCTTTTAACACTCGGGATAAATTGAACGAAGTCATATAAAAGGAAGGATAGATACCTGTTAGTACCCCTAACGAAAGCGTGCAAACCAATACGGCTACGAGTTGCCAAACGTTTTGAAACAATGGCAGAATTGAAAGTTGTCGCCCTATCAAATCATTGAGAATAGGTATGAAAAGCGTGTCTAACAACAAGGCCACCATCAACGCAATAGCTGCCAACAGCACCGACTCAAAAATAAACTGACCGAATAGCTGAAGTTTTTTCGCTCCAATGGTTTTTCGCACCCCAATTTCTTTCCATCGATGAGAAGCACGGGCTGTGGTAAGATTCATGAAATTGACTGCTGCTATCAATAGAATAAAAGCAGCAATCACATAAAAAATAGTTAGGTACGATCCATTAAATTTTCGATAGTTAATGTAATCATGTTCAATATCGTTGGAAGCTAAGTGTACTTCATTCATGGGTTGCAGAAATAACTTATACGTTGTGGTGATATCGGGATCATCCATATACCTAGATAGAAACGCTGGAAACTTTTCTTCCATGGACTTGATATTCACAGTAGACTCCAACAGCAGGTAAGTAGTCATCCAATTGCCACCCCAGGAATTGTTCACATTATTTTCTCCAGTGGTATAGGTCACCATGGATAGTAACGCCTCAAATTGAATATGCGAATTCTCAGGTACGTCTTTTAACACTCCGGTAACCTCATAATCTCGTCCATCCCATGAAACAGTATTATTGAGAGCTTCACTGGTTGTCTTGAAAAATTTCAAAGCGGTGGACTCTGTAAGTAAGATAGTCAAGGGTCGATTCAGACACGTATTGATATCTCCCTGAATCAACGGAAAATCAAACACATCAAAAAAGGTACTGTCTGCCGTTATTACATTATCGATTAGGTGCTTGGTATCGTTCTTGGTGATCAATTGTTTTCCGCGCAGCCAAAGCCGCACATAATTTTTCACTTCCGGAAAATCGCGCTTCAAAGCAGGGCCCATGCCCGGCATGGAAAGCGCTACCTTTTGCTCATTGGTGCCGGTAAATTTTTGTACTTCATCCAGACGATAGATGTTTTTGTTTTTGGAATGAAAAGCATCAAAGCTCCGTTCATCAGAGACAAACAAATAAATGGCGACACAGGCCGCCAGCCCAATAGCCAGACTAAAAACATTGATAGACGAAATCATCTTATGCTTAAAGATGTTTCGCGTACTGATTTTGAAATAATTCTGCAGTAGATGATTGTTCATAACTCCTAGTCTTATTAGTTTTTTGATGGCGAAGGGTCGTAGATAATTGAGCGTTTGAAACCAGTAATTTAATTTTGCTTTGTAATCCGATTTGTTTTTTAGGTCGGTATGAAATTTTTCATTCAGATCACCTTCCACTTCTTCGGCAAGATCATCGCGCAGAAAACCTTTTAGAAGCCTGCTCGCCAACCTGGGTGGATTTATTCTGTCTTCCATTAAATTCCAAAACTCAGTTTAGCAGTAGCAAAGCCGGGAAACTGATCCCACAGCGCCTGCTTAAAATCCTTCGCTGCCGCAAGGGTTTTTTTGCCATAAGCCGTAATCGTGTAAATGCGTTTGCGCCTACCTCCTCTTTCAGCTGTAGACTTGCCCATTTCAGATTTTAAAAAACCCTTTTCTTCCAATCGGGTAAGGGTAGAGTGCACCGCCCCGATGGATACCGAGCGGCCAGTCTGCGATTCAAATTCTTCAGCAATTTTGAAGGCATAAGCCTCTTCGCCTAAAATTCCAGATAATAGTAATATCACTTCTTCGAATTCGCCAAGCCTTGTTTCTATCATATAATACTAGATTGTAGAACTAATATACGGAAGATGGAAGTATTTGTTCTACCAGTTAGTAACAAATATTCCGCAGGCTTCTGTCACCTTGAAGGTGTCTTGACGCCTGTGACGCCTTTCCTATCAGAAATAGCGCTGGTCTATTATCCACATTTGCTTATTTTTACCATCCTAGACTTTAATCATACTACCTATGAACTTCCGCATCGAAAAAGACACCATGGGCGAGGTGCAAGTGCCTGCCGACAAATACTGGGGAGCACAAACTGAGCGTTCACGCAACAACTTTAAAATCGGACCCGAGGCCAGCATGCCCAAAGAGATTATTCATGCGTTTGGTTACTTGAAAAAAGCAGCGGCTATGGCCAATCATGAGTTAGGGGTTCTTGCCGCGGACAAGAAAGATATGATTGCCAAGGTATGCGATGAGATTGTGGCCGGAAAATTAGACGATCAATTCCCTTTGGTGATCTGGCAGACAGGCTCGGGCACACAAAGTAATATGAACGCCAACGAGGTGATTGCTTATCGAGCACATGTATTGAGTGGCGGAAAACTCACGGACGAGAAAAAAGTATTACACCCGAATGACGATGTAAACAAATCGCAATCCAGTAATGATACCTATCCTACGGCCATGCACATTGCGGCCTATAAACAAGTAGTGGAAATCACCTTGCCGGGATTGCAAAAACTGCGCGACACATTGCGCAAAAAAGCAACTGACTTTAAATCCATTGTAAAGACAGGTCGTACTCACTTTATGGATGCAACTCCACTTACCCTTGGTCAGGAATTTGGCGGATATGCCCAGCAAATAGAGAATGGAATTCGTGCCATTAAAAATGCGTTGGAAGTCATCGCAGAATTAGCATTGGGTGGCACAGCCGTAGGCACGGGATTGAATACCCCAAAAGGTTACGATGTGCTGGTAGCAAAAAAAATCGCAGAGCTGACGGGTCTTCCTTTTGTCACTGCTCCTAACAAGTTTGAGGCATTAGCTGCACACGATGCGATGGTAGAACTTTCCGGAGCGTTAAAGCGCGTGGCCGTTTCGCTAATGAAAATTGCCAATGACATTCGCATGTTAAGCTCTGGCCCACGCAGCGGTATTGGCGAAATTGTAATTCCCGATAACGAACCTGGTTCGTCCATCATGCCCGGCAAAGTAAATCCTACTCAACCCGAAGCGATGACGATGGTGTGTGCACAAGTAATGGGCAACGATGTGGCCGTAACCATTGGTGGGTCGAATGGTCACTTTGAATTGAACGTATTTAAACCCGTGATTGCGGCCAATGTATTGCAAAGTGCACGCCTGATTGGCGATGCGTGTGTATCCTTCAATGATAAATGTGCGATTGGCATTGAGCCCAACTTGCCGATCATTAAGCAACACATGGAAAATTCGTTGATGTTAGTAACAGCTTTGAATACACACATCGGTTACGAGAACGCTGCGAAGATTGCCAAGAAGGCACACAAAGAAAACAAAACACTGCGCGAAGCAGCAGTAGAATTAGGCTTACTTACCTCCGCACAATTTGATGAGTGGGTGAGACCGGAGAAAATGGTATAGTAACTTTGAACCTAACCCTTACCTAAAATGAAACCTATTATTTTCACCAAGCTCTCTTTCATGATGCTCCTGGAGTATTTTATATGGGGCGCTTGGTACGTGACCATGGGAACCTACATGACAGAATTTTTGCATGCAAGTGGTGTGCAAATAGGAGCTGCCTATGGCGCATTGGCTATTGCCACGATGATTTCTCCCTTGTTTGTTGGTCTGGTGGCAGATCGCTTTTTTTCCGCACAAAAAATTATGGGCGTGTTACACTTAGCCGGTGGCTTACTTCTTTATCTGGCCACTCAAATTACAGATAGTACAACGTTCTATTGGATCATTGTTTTTTATTCCTTGCTTTATATGCCAACCATTGCTTTGTCTAATAGCATTGCCTTCGGTCAAATGACAGATCCCGGAAAACAATTTCCATGGATAAGAGTATTCGGCACATTGGGTTGGATTGTAGCTGGGGTTTGCATCAGCTCATTTGGCTTAGACAAGTCTGCTGTCACTTTCCAAATGGCGGGTGGTGCTTCCATCTTACTAGGCCTTACCAGTTTCTTCTTACCGAACACTCCGCCTAAAGGGAAAACAGAAGGCGCCTCTTCAGCCATTGGAACAGAGGCTTTCGTGCTCTTCAAAGACAAGCCCTATCTTATCTTTTTTATTGCGGCAATTTTAGTCTGTATCCCTCTTTCTTTTTACTATGGATTTGCCAATGTTTTTTTAAATGAATTGGGGATGACCAACGTGGCTTCCAAGATGACGATGGGTCAAATGTCAGAGGCGGTCTTTATCCTCGCTATTCCCTTTCTATTCAATCAAATCGGAGTAAAGAAAATGTTGCTGTTGGGAATGACCGCCTGGATTCTCCGCTATGTGTTTTTTGCTTATGGCGATATGGGGGCTAATACCTGGATGCTGTACGCGGGCATTATTTTACATGGCATTTGTTATGATTTCTTCTTTGTCACCGGCTACATGTACACTGAAAAGAAAGCGGGGGAGAAAATCAAAAATGCAGCTCAAGGATTATTTACATTCGCGACCTATGGTCTCGGCATGTTTATCGGAACCAGCTTCTCAGGTTTTGTGGCGGATGGAAACATGGAAAACGGGATGCATCTATGGAAACAAATTTGGTTTGTTCCGGCATTCATTGCATTAGGCGTATTGGTTTATTTCATTTTGTTCTTTAAAGAGAAGAAAGAAATTAAAGCTGCCTAGTCGTTACTCGTTGGACATTGTTGGTTATTCGCTGCCCCTCAAAAGTGGACAAACAATGAATAGACGCACAAACGGCTGACGAGAATGTACGAATAACGATTAACGAACAACTAACACCGATCTCATGAACATCGCTATGCTTGGCTCTGGTTTCATTGGCAGATTCTATGCCGATTCGATCCAAGGCTATCGCAACAAAGACAAAATCGTTTCTATCTATTCCCGTAAGGAAGACAGCGCGAAAAAATTTGCGGCTGACTATAAAGTGGCTTTTGCTACCGCCAATCTTGAAGCTGCCATTAACCGACCCGAAGTAGAGGTCGTTTGCATTTCGTTGCCGAATAATTTGCATGAAGAGGCTGTGATGCTTTGTTGCAAACACAAGAAAGCTGTCATGACAACGAAGCCCTTAGGTAGAAATGCTGAAGAAGCTAAACGCATGTTAGAAGCCGTTGAGAAAGTCGGCATCTTCAATGGCTATTTGGAAGATTTAGTTTACACACCCAAGTTTATCAAGGCACATGAGAGTGTAAAGAACGGTGCGCTCGGCAGAATTCTCTGGGCAAAATCAAGAGAGACGCATCCTGGTCCACATAGCGATTGGTTTTGGGATATTGAGCAAGCGGGTGGAGGGTGCATTTTAGATTTAGGTTGTCATTGCGTGGAAATTGCGCGCAGCTACATTGGCAAAGACATCAGGCCTGTGGAGGTAATGTGCTGGGCAGATACACAGGTAAAACCCATCGATGCCGAAGATCACGCCATTGGGTTGGTGAAATATGAAAATGGTGCCATCGGGCAGTTTGAAGTGAGCTGGACGTTTCGCGGAGGCTTGGACTTGCGTGATGAAGTAATGGGCACCGAAGGCACGATCTGGACGAATAGTTTTTTGCGCACCGGTTTTGAAATGTTTACTACGGGCAAAGGTGCTGACTATGTGGCTGAAAAGGCAGAGAGCAATTCGGGTTGGTTATTTCCGGTGGGCGATGAATTGAACGAGTTGGGTTACAACCACATGTTCATGGACATGTTCAATGCCCTAGAAAATAAAATCCAACCGAAAGAAACTTTTTATGATGGCTATGTAGTGAATTCTATCTTAGATGCCGCCTACAAATCAGCCAAGACCAAACAATGGGAGCCCGTGCAGCTCGACATCTGGCGAGGGCGTGTAGGCGTAACCAAAGATGCACACCTCACCGAGTACGATGCCGAGCATTACCTGGTCAAAGAAGAGATGACACACTATGGTGCCAAGAAGGTGATTTTGAAAAATAAAAAGAGTGGGAAGATAGTAGAGAAAATATTGAACTAAACGCTTACTCAAAAACATCCAAATCCTTTCCCGAAACAACTTTGCCTTTGTAATGGTCGGTAACTTCTTTTAGAAGTTTTTCTTCGGTAGAATCCCAAATGAGCTGATGATAGAGTACTACCAATTTGGGTTGAATCTTTGTAGCTACATCAGCCAATTGCAAAGTGGACGTATGAAAATTTTTGTGGTATGTCTGCCATTTGGGTGGTCTACGCGACCAACCATCAACTGAGTACACTTCATGCACAAGCACATCGCAATTCTTAGCAACTTCAATCAATCGTGAACTCCAAGTACAATCTCCTGAAATAACTATGCGCTTGTCAGGAGTAATAAAATGAAAGCCATACGCTTCGGGCCAACCTCCGTGCTCCACTTTAAAGGCCTCCACCGTAACCAATGAATCTTTATAAATGATTCCCTCTTTAATCTCTGTGACAATTGTTTTATAAGCTAAAGAATCACCCTTTTCCAAACCAAAGATGCGAATGTTAAAATCAGGAGCATAGGCCTGAACGATATGGTCGTTCAACGACTTTGTTCCGGTTGGTCCATAAACACGCAACGGTCCTTTTCTTTCGAGTACCGCTGGTGTCAACAAAAAATCAGCGTAACCTGAGGTATGGTCAGAATGCAAATGCGTAATAAACAACCGATTCAATAAAGTTGGATTCAATCCCCTGACACCCTTTTTGAAAGCTGCAGCAGCTCTTCTCACTACACCTGGCCCGCAATCAATTACATAGGGTATATTGTCTACAACCACTGCTACCGAAGGCCCGAACCGATCGGGGTCTGCATTTGGCGTACCTGTGCCTAGCAAAACAACTTTGGTTCTTGATTGGCAAATGCCACATAGCGGTAAGAGTAAGGTAAGGAGAAAAATAAAAAGAATTCCGTTCCTCGTTGACATCGTTATTGCAAATTAATCAATAGCACTTCACAAATTAACTTCTGTCTACAAAATCACTAACTTTAATCTTCAACCCCACAACTATGCGCTTATTGCTATTCTTACTTTTCATTTCATCTATCTCATTTTCGCAAACCAAAGTACTTATTGGAGGGACACTCATTGATGGGTATGGAGGAAAGCCAGTGGCCAATTCAATCATCATTATTGAGAATGAGCGCATCAAAGCTATTGGGCAAATAGGACAACTTGAAATTCCACCCAATGCAGAAATTATTTCAACCGAAGGTATGAGTGTGATGCCTGGTTTATGGGACATGCATGTACACTTGATGATTAACGGCCACAGTGACTATACCCATTGGGATAAAACGTATTTGAAACTAGCCAAAGATATAATCATGCCTTCTTCGGCACATCAATTGTTGATGGCAGGCGTAACAAGTGCGCGTGATTTAGGTGGACCCCTGGAGCCAAGTTTGTCTGTTCGCGATCGCATTAACAAAGGAGAAATACCCGGGCCAACCATGTACATGAGCGGTCCCTTTATACAACACGAACCTTATCCTGGTACTTCTGAATTCCGATGGGGTGTGAAAGGAACTGAAGATGCACGCGCCAAAGTTAAGTTACTAGCAAAGGCAGGGGTTAACTGCATTAAGCTAATCGATCAGGATGAAATGACTGAGGCCGAATACATGGCTGTAGTCGATGAAGCCCATAAGAATAAGTTAAAGGTGGTAGGCCATTCACATCGACCCGATGAAATTCGAAGAGGCATGAAAGCTGGTGTTGACAATTTTGAACATACCGGTTTGGCAGCTGCCCCTGAATATCCAGAGGATATTATGGCCATGATTAAAGAACGTACTGCAAAGATGAGTTTAGGTCCTCTCTTCTGGACTCCTACTGTAGAGGGATTATATAACTACGAATACATGCGTGACAACCCCGAAGCCCTTGACAACACGAGTTGGCAACTGGGCTTGCCCGATTCGATTGTGGCAGATATTAAAAGATCCATTAAGTACCCTAATCGCATGGGCTACTTTGCCTTAAATTCAATACGCAAACCGACTTTGGAAAAAAAGATCAAGCAACTCAAAGATGCAGGTGTCGTTTTATTGATAGGGACCGACAGCGGAATCCCAATGAAATTTCATAGTCAGAGTACCTGGAATGAATTAGATGTGTGGGTAAATAAGTTTGGGTTTGATCCAATGTATACGCTTCGCGCTGCCACCTATTGGCCTGCTGTGATGATGAGCGTAGAAAAAGACTATGGAACGATTGCTGAAGGCAAGTATGCAGATATAATTACTGTAAAAGGAGACGTCCTCAGACATATGGCATTGTTACAAGATGTGAAAATCGTAATCAAAAAAGGGAAACGGTACAAATAACGAATTCAATTTAAGTCCACCATCGATATTACCATAATCCTTCATTTCCCAAATATTTCTTACTTTTATCCTTTAAACAAACTAACTACACATGAAAACTAGAGTACTATTTCTCTGCCTGGCGCTGATTTTTTCCGGCATCCAAGTTTTCGCTCAACTCTCTAAAAAAGAGAAGAAAGAATGGAAAAAGAAAGCTAAAGAATACGCCAAGAACCCTGCTAATCTTAAGAACCTGACGGAAGCCAAGCATGTTGCCGATACAGACAACAGCTCGCTAAAAGGTCAAGTGAGTACGTTGAATGGTCAAGTGAGCGACAAGAGCGCGAAGATCGCAGAATTGGAAGATCAAATTTCAAAAATGCGAAGTGAACTAACCTCTACGAAAGCTGAGTTAGCCCAACTGAAAGAAGCTCCACCTATTAACCCGATGGATTTTTCAAAGGGCGTGGTCTTTAAAGTTCAAATTGGTGCATTCAAAAATAAAGATCTGACTAAATATTTTGATAACAACCCCAATTTTGGTGGTGAGGCAACAGACAAAGGAGAACAGAAATATACCATTGGTGTTTTTCGTGATTATTGGGAAGCCGACAAATTCAAAAAATATATGCGCGGTATGGGTGTAAAAGACGCTTGGATTGTCCCTTTCAAAGATGGCCAACGTGTAGATATCAAAGATGTTTTGGAAGGAGTTGTAGCTGATAAAGCCACTGAAAAAAAATAATTTCTATCATAATACTAGGAAGGGTAGCCCTGCGGTTGCCCTTTTTTATTTTCGCCTGATTAGCTTCAAAAGAAATTTACTATCCGTGATATCGATTGTTACTTTTGTAATATGATTCGAATCGCCTCTGTGATTATAATAAGTTGTATTCCGCTGCTCCTTTCATCTCAAATCAGATTGGAGAGATTAGAGTTGAAATCAAAACAGGAATATAAAATAACAGGATCAGATATTTTAGTGGTTGATACGCTGATCATGCGAGATTCGTCACGTATCACACTCAATAAGTTAGTAAAGGAAAATATCATTAACGTAAAAGTTGCCATCATTGGGAAGGGTTGTTTGATTTTCGGGAAGGGGGCTAACGGAGAAACTCTTAAAGCTGCTCGATCCGGGAATCAACAAAATGGTCCTTGTAGAGATGGGGGACCTGGGGAGAATGGTAACGATGGAATAGCCGGCATCAATGGGCTTAGTCTTGCTCTGTATTTTGGAATTTTAAAAATCAATGGAACCCTCACGTTAGATTTGAATGGTGGGGATGGTGGGAATGGTGGCAAGGGCGGAGTTGGCGGAGATGGGGGTTCAGGAACGCGCGTGTGCCGAGGGGGAAATGGAGGAAATGGGGGAAATGGGGGAAATGGGGGAAATGGTGGAGATGGTGGAAATTTAGTAATTAGTTGCAAATCGTGTATTGACTTTCATCGGATACAGATAGAGAAATTTATTATTAAAACATACGGGGGGTTTGCAGGTAGTGCAGGTGAGGGAGGTGGAGGCGGGCGAGCAGGACTTGGTCCAATTCAAGATGGGAAGAATGGCTCCAGAGGGATTGCCGGTGTCAATGGCATTTCAGGAAAAACGGGAGCTTTTAGATTTGAACAGAAATAAGCAAATGCAAAAGCGTTGGATATATAAAACAAACCCTCCTTCAGATCAGGTAGAAACTTTAAGTAAGTGTATTAATGTCAATCAATGCTTATCCACTATTCTAATCCAACGAGGCATTTCCGATTTTGATCTTGCAAAGAAATTTTTCCGCCCTGAATTATCTCAATTGCATGATCCCTTCTTGATGAAAGACATGGAAAAGGCAGTGATGCGATTGAATAAGGCCATAGAAAAAAATGAAAAAATCCTTATCTATGGTGACTATGATGTTGATGGTACAACCGCAGTGGCCTTAGTCTATAGCTATCTCAAAGGATTTTATCCGGCTTGCGATTTTTATATACCTGATCGTCATATTGAAGGCTACGGAGTTTCTGAAGCCGGTATAGTTTGGGCAGAAGAAAATGGCTTTTCGCTGATTATTGCCTTAGATCTTGGTGTGAAAGCAATTGAAGCAGTGATTCTTGCCAAAGAAAAAAAAATTGATTTCATCATTTGTGATCATCACTTACCTGGTACCCATATCCCAAATGCAGTAGCGGTTCTTGATCCTAAACGTGAAGACTGCTCGTATCCATACAAAGAATTGAGCGGTTGTGGCCTCGGCTTTAAGTTAATGCAGGCTTACGCCATGCGATTTAGAAGAGAAGAAGAGCTGAATGATTATCTGGACCTAGTAGCAGTAAGTATTGCCTCTGATATCGTACCTGTTAATGATGAGAATCGCATTCTTGCCTATTACGGCATGCAAAAATTGAATAAAAATCCATTGCCGGGATTGAAGGCGTTAAAGGATATCGCAGAACTTAAAAATGATTTAGATATTGCAAGTGTCGTCTTTACACTCGGACCTCGAATAAATGCAGCGGGCCGGGTAGCCCATGCACGCGGGGCGGTTGAACTGTTGATCGCTAAAACAGAAGGAGAGGCCAATGCATTAGCCGAGAAAATTAATCTCAAAAATAATTTACGAAGAGAGTTTGACTTAAGTATTACGGAAGAAGCACTCGAAATGATTGCTGGAGATGAACAATTAAAGAATGCAAAAACTACCGTTCTTTTTAAAAATACATGGCATAAAGGAGTAATTGGCATAGTTGCTGCTAGATGTGTTGAAAAATATTATCGCCCTACTGTGATCCTTACAGAGTCCAATGATAAAATCACCGGTTCAGCCCGGAGTGTTAAAGATTTCGATCTGTATCAAGCGATCGATTCATGCAGCGATCTACTCGAAAAATTTGGTGGTCATAAATATGCGGCCGGGCTAACCCTTGATAAAAGTAATTTAGTTGCTTTCCAGCAACGATTTGAGGAAGTCGTTTCACTCACCATTACTGAAGAAATGCAAATTCCATCACTGGAGATAGATCTATCACTTTCATTTGATATGATCACTGAAAAGTTCAACCGTCTACTAAAGCAAATGGCTCCTTTTGGCCCTGAGAATCAAAAGCCAGTCTTTGAAGCTTCAGAAGTTTATGTGCAAAATGCTTTATCAAGTTTTAAAGATAAACACATTCGCTTTATGGCTGGACAGAAAAATAATGAAAGTATCTTTAGTGTTGTTGGGTTTGATATGATTGGGCACTATAAACGCCTTACTCATGGAGATCCGTTTAGAATGGCCTTTACGATCGAGGAAAACACTTATAATGGTATTACAACCCTTCAGTTGCGCATCAAGGATTTAAGTTTCGATTAACATGATACTGAGAGCAGAAAATTTATTAAAAAAATATAAAAAGCGAACTGTTGTAAACAATGTTTCTATCCAGGTTTCGCAGGGTGAAATTGTTGGATTACTGGGGCCTAATGGAGCCGGTAAAACTACCAGCTTCTATATGATAGTCGGTTTAATCAAACCCAATGAAGGCAACATCTTTTTAAATGATGAAAACATAACTGACCTTCCCATGTATCAACGGGCAAAGCGTGGTATCGGCTACCTTGCGCAAGAAGCTTCTGTTTTCCGTGCTTTGACTGTTGAGGAAAATATCATGGCTCCGTTAGAAATGCGCGAGATCAGTAAAAAAGATCGGAAAGAAAAAGTAGAGACGCTATTGGAAGAATTTAGTCTTACCCATGTGAGAAAAAATTTGGGCATGGTGCTTTCAGGAGGTGAACGAAGAAGAACAGAAATTGCACGTGCCCTCGCTGTCGATCCAAGTTTTATTTTATTGGATGAACCCTTTGCCGGAGTGGATCCAATCGCAGTAGAGGAAATCCAAGGCATCGTATCTAAACTAAAAAAGAAAAATATCGGAATCATCATTAGTGACCACAATGTAGATGAAACGTTGGCAATCACTGATCGTGCGTATTTGATGGTAGAGGGAAAATTATTTAAGGCCGGGACGGCTCAAGAATTGGCTGATGATCCACTTGTTAGAAAAGTTTATCTGGGTCAGAATTTTCAGCTCAAGAGAGCAAGGGTGGATAACTAGAAATTGTATTTAAGCTACCTTTTGCTCAACCTGTAAACTACTCTAACATCTGTAAAATCAGCTACCTGCTTATGTGCTTTTAGGTTTACACCCACACTCCAGCGCGGCAAAAAGGAATACTGTAAACCCCAGCGATGATAGACTAAGTCATTGTTGTATTGGCCGTGTAGGTAAATTCCGATTTGCTGCGAGAAAATAAACCGCCCCATCAAAAACTCATGTCCCGCCAATAATCCGCTGCGCATTCCACCCGATTGAATTGACTCGCTGTACAAACGTTCTATCAAAAATTGATCTTGATAAACTTCGATGGCAGCCGTCCAGGCGTGGAGACGACTCACCTGCCTGCTCGCCAAAAAATGAATGCCCACAATCGGTTCATACATTCTAACATCTTTGATGTTTCCTCCTTTCACAATGCCGAAAATCCCGACATCAAGCCGAACGGCACGATGCGTCTTTGCGCTCTCTTTGGTACGCTCGTATTTTTGAAGCGTCAACCCCTTCGGTGAATACTCAACGCCTAGTCCCGCTGTAGGCCAATTGATTCCCAGATTTGGTTCACGTAGACCTCCATTTGATACGTGCTGATATTCGGCAGATAAATTAATACCCCACGTGCTATTAAACTGCCAACGCAAGCCCACACCTAATGCAATGTATGCGCTGACTGGTAGGCTATATGATTTATTCGTTGGATTCTTGATCGGATCAGAAGGATTTGAAAGAATGGCCGCGCCAATGGAAACTTTGGGATAGAAACTTAAACGGTTGCTCATCATAAAATGAGGTTCTAAAGAATACGCGACATTAACGCCTCTTCCCAAAATGGAATTGTCAAAATCATTAAACGCAAGCAGTAGACTCTGCCGCGGAAAACAATTATATTGATCTAGAATTTGTTTATCCGTACGCTGCCAATTAAATGTGGTGGTGATGCCCCGAGGAAAAGAGTTGGCCGTGTTTTCCACATTATTCGAGTGCGCAAATACAAATCCGTAATTAGCCTGCAAACCATAACTAAAAAGAGCTTTGCTTTTCAGGGAATCTTGTGCAAAAACAGTTTTGCAGATTAATAATATAGCAAAAAGTGAATTAAATATTCTTCTCGTTTTCATTTGGATTTCCCTGCAATCCTCCGGTATGTAAAACTAATACCGTTGATCCTTTTTTGAAATAGTCTTTTTTTATCAAATCAAGAACACCAAAAAACATTTTGTTGGTGTAAACAATATCCAATGGTAGCTGGTGAATGTCTTTAATGTCCGTTATAAAATCTTTCAATTCTGATGTGGTCTTTCCATATCCTCCAAAATGATAATCAGCATTAATAGACCAATTAGTTTTTTCAGTTAGAACCATCCTACTTATCTCCTCTACTAAAAATTTGCCGCCCTTCAACGAAGAGAAACCAATAACGTTTTTTGATACATCCAACCCTTCAATCATTCCAGCCATCGTTCCGCCCGTCCCAGTTGACAAACACAAATAATCAAAATCAATTTCATTATTAAGTTGCGCAGCAAACTCTGCACACCCTTTTACGGCCAACTCATTTGTCCCACCCTCAGGGATCAAATAAAAATTACCGAACTGATCATGAAGTTGATTGATAAAATCCAACTCCGCTTTTTTTCTGTACGCTTCGCGTGAAATACAATGCAATTTCATTCCGCAACTTTTCGCGAAAGAGAGTGTGTGATTTAATGGCAAAACCTCTTCACCTCGAATGATACCAATGGTTTTTAATCCCAGTTCTCTTCCCGCGGCAGCGGTTGCAAAAATGTGATTGGAATAGGCTCCTCCAAAGGTTAAAAGCGTATTATCGCCAAGTCGTAACGCTTCCTCTAAATTGTATTTTAGTTTCCACCATTTATTGCCGGAGACAAAAGGGTGATTGAGATCCTCTCGTTTTACTAACACACGAATTTCTTGCTGCTCAAATAACCGGCATTTTAACTCTTGAATAGTCGTTTTTGAGTAATTAATCAAAGCTCTCTAATTTAAATACTAATATATTTAGTAATATTGGTTTATGGCGGATGACTATATTAAGGGACGAGGATCACAGATCAAAAGTGGAAATAAATTCCTGAAGGCTCAGTATGTTACCGACCACATCGAAGGCCTGGACGAGCCTTTATTAGAGAATCCGAAAACACAAATCTTTCACGAAACCCCAAAAAAGATTTTGAATCGGGTAGATAGTCCCGACCTGGGCTTTGGTTATTCGATGAATCCATATCAAGGTTGTGAGCATTGCTGCATCTATTGCTATGCACGCAACACGCACGAATATTATGGCTTTAGTGCAGGCTTAGATTTTGAAAGCAAAATTGTTGTCAAGAAAAATGCGGCTCGATTATTAGAACAAGAATTGTTAAAGCCCAGTTGGAATGCGGTGCCCATCATGCTAAGTGGCAACACCGATTGTTATCAGCCTCAAGAGAAAAAATTTGAAATCACACGCGATATGTTGAAGGTGCTCGCGCAATATCGACACCCCGTAAGTATCATTTCCAAAAACAGTTTAGTGCTCCGCGATCTTGATATTTTACAAGATTTAGCTTCGGATAATTTGGTGCACGTCTATATCTCCATTACCACGTTAGATGAAGAGCTGCGTAGAGCCCTAGAACCTCGCACGGTAAGTGCTATTAAGCGATTGAAAACTGTTGAAGCTCTTTCAAAAGCGAATGTACCCGTTGGCATCATGAACGCCCCGATAATCCCCGGACTTAATCATCACGAAATCCCAGCCATACTAAAAGCAGCCTCTGAACATGGGGCCTTGAATGCAGGCATGACCATCGTGCGATTGAATGGTTCCATCAGTATTCTATTCGAAGACTGGCTACGGAAAAATTTTCCCGATCGTTTTGACAAAGTGTGGAACCAAATCTGTTCTTTACACGGAGGTAATGTAAATGATTCTCAATTCGGAAGACGCATGCGAGGCGAAGGAAATATTGCTGATGCCATCCATCAACTGTTTCGCTCGTCCAAGAAAAAATACTTTGCCGGAAAGTCAATGCCAGTTTATGATTTGACTAAATTCAGAAAAGGGGGCATGTTGAGTTTATTCTAATTGTTCTAACCATCATGTCTCAATGACTTTACCGGATTGGACAGCGAAGCTTTCAACGATTCATAGCCAACCGTAATCAAGGTGATCAGTATGATAAGTCCTACTGCTCCGCTAAAAACCCAAATGGACAAACTGGTTTTGTAGACGAAGCTGGATAGCCATTGACTCGAAAGGTAATACGCTATGGGTATAGCAATCACACAAGCTATCAACAACAGCTTGGCAAAGACGGAGAGTAACAGGAATAAAATTTGCAAACTACTTGCTCCCATACTCTTGCGAATCCCAATCTCTTTTGTGCGTTGTTCTGACATGAAGGAAGCCAGGCCATACAATCCCACACAAGTGATAAGAATTGCCAACCACGAAAATTTTTCAGTGAGGTTCGCCACTTTTATTTCATTCTCATACATACGTCCAAACTCTTCATCTACAAACCAATAATCAAAACCATATTGAGGAAAATTGCTTTTCCATATCTTCTCCATGAAGGCAATTTTTTCTTGCATTTTACCTGCCGGCAATCGAACGTGAATGATGCGATCAAATGAGTGTGGTTTGGGCGAAATCGCAAGTGGCTCAATCTTCTTTCTCATGGATTGATAAGGAAAATCCTCCACTACTCCAATTACAATTCCTGTAATCGGTGCCTTAGTAGTATCCGGTGCCTGGTAGCCCATCACATAGTCAGGTCGAACAATCGTTTTGCCAACTGCCTCTTGTGGGGTTAGTTTCAAGACTTTCAATGCCGATTCATTGAGTAGCACTGCCATTGAGTCGGCCAAATTTTTTGAATCAAAATCTCTTCCAGCAAGTATTTTTAATCCAAAGGTTTTAGGAAAATCAAAATCTCCATTCAATTGAAACCATTCATGTTTATCTTCATTGACCTCTGGAAATTGCATCCGCATGCCAATTGGTCCGAAAAAATCTAAGCGTGGTAAATGGTTGGCAAGTGTCACATCTTGGATTTGTGGATCTGATAGCAATTGATTTTTGAAAGTTAAATATTGCTGATCTGTCGCCCGTCCATTGAATCCGCCATAGCGAATAGACACAATTTGTTTCCCCGCCTCATTCAGTTTGGAGTTTTTCAACAAATCCATTTGTCGAACGATAATAACTGTACCTGTCAATAATGTAACGGCTACTACAAATTGAAGCGTAGTGAGAAACTGCCGAAAAATAGTTGAGCCTTTGCCAAAGGCAAATTTTCCTTTTAATACTGAAGCGGGTTGAAACCCCGACACAAATAGTGCTGGATAGCTACCCGCCAAAAGCGTAACGAACACGATCACCCCAAAGATGATCAGCAGCATCGGACCATTGAGTACATGTGAAAGTGTAAATGTCTTGCCGGTAAGCTGGTTGAACTGCGGAATAAAAAAGATGACCAGCAAAAGTGCTATCACTCCGGAGATCAATACGAGCACGAAAGACTCCATCATAAATTGAAAAAACAATTGAGGTCGTATGCCTCCGAATGTTTTGCGCAATCCAATCTCGCGCGCCCGGCTGGCTGATTTAGCCGTTGAGAGATTAATATAATTGATACACGCAACTACTAATATCAACAACGCGATCGTAATGAACACATACATATAGTTGATATCTGCTGTCTTGTGATCAATTGTCCAGTCCATCTCTTTATCAAAATGGATATCGGTAATCTTCCGGATGACAGGTGTGAATTTGATGTCCCACTTATTCTTTGCGATTAACTCATTCGCTCGCTTTTGAAGATCTGCTTTAATCAAAGGGATTTTATTTGGATCCTCACATACAAAATACGATTGAGTCCAAAAGCCATTGTTCCCATCGCCCATGGCGGTCCCTAGTAAATTCTCGAGGTCTTTGATGTATGGCTTAAGCGCTAAGATATTCGCAATGTACTTCGGGTTCACGTGTGAGTTGGATGGCAAGTCTTTCATGACTGCCGTTACGATCATTTCCACATTTTCTCCGTTGGTTGCCTGGTGTGAAACGGTGACGGTTTTATTGATTGGATCTTCGCTACCAAATAACTCTTTGGCAGACGATTCGGTGAGTATAAGGGAATTGATTTCTTTGAGTGGCTGCGTGGTTGCGCCTTTAACGATGGGGCTATAGATCAAATCTGTGATAGACGACTCTGCCCAAATAATATCTTCGGTAAGGATGATTCTCTCTTTTGCCGTGTAATTAATACTTGTTGGCATCCCCCATGAAGCATAACTGGTAATGCCTTTGATGCCTCCATAGTTAGCTAAAATGTAGTTGTCCCAGCCTGCCGGAGCATAGGGGGCAGCTTCCGTATTTCCATTCGGAAATTGAACCTTGTAACCCATACGGTACGTGTTGGCTGCATCGGGATGCATCGTATCAAAGGTGAGTTCGTCCTTTACATACAACAATATGAAGAGGGCAGATGCTAGGCCTACCGCGAGGCCAAACATATTTACAAGCGCATAGCCACGTTGACGCTTGATGTTACGAAAGGCCAGAAGGAAGTAGTTGAAAAACATAAGCAGCAGATGTAAGGTGGGTGTTCGATCGAAAAAATTCAGTTCGTTATGTAAATTACGAGTAAAGATCTTGATAGTTACCAATCATGCCGCTGGTGTGACAACTCGTTACAATTAATTACAATCGTCAAGGGATAAACACCTAGTTCCTTTCTAAAACAACTTTTTATATCTTTGCTATTGAATTGAAAAGAATCCTATCCATATCTTTATTAGCAATGTACCTTACTTCTTTTACAGAGGTACACGAGTTGCTACGTTTGCCTGTGCTGCTTGAACATTTTGAAGAACACAAGTCCCAAGTGAATGATATGTCCTTTGTTGACTTTTTGCTAATGCACTATAAAACAGAAGTAGCGCATGATGATCAGGACAATCAACTTCCTTTTAAAGTACCTGGTCATTCGTTTGCGGCCATCTCCGTTGGGTTGCCGGTTCAAAAAATTAATTTAAGTGACGTCTCTCCTCAGATAATTTTGAGCAATACATTCGATTACACAGAATCTTTCTTCTCTTCTTCACTACAGGCCATCTTTCAGCCTCCTAAACTCGCGTAGTCATTTCTTTCCTATTGAAATGTGATGCCATCTTTGTGTGAGCGTCAAATCATTCCATTTTTTCATTAAATTATTTTCAAATGCTTAACAGCATCATCTCTTTTTCTATTAAGAATAAAGTAGTCATCGGAATACTTACGCTCGCGTTGATTATTTGGGGTAGTTATTCGTTTACTCAACTACCTATCGATGCGGTTCCAGATATTACCAATAATCAGGTGCAAGTACTCACCGTTTCACCCTCGTTGGCTGCGCCCGAGATCGAAAGATTGGTTACGTTTCCCATCGAACAGACAATGGCTACCATTTCAGGCATTACAGAGATGCGTTCCTTTTCTCGGTTTGGGCTTTCTGTTGTAACGGTTGTGTTTACCGATGATACCGATGTGTACTGGGCGCGGCAGCAGGTCAACGAGCGACTCTCGGCAGCCAAGAGTGCCATTCCTCCAGGGGCAGGCAATCCAGAGTTGGCGCCACTTTCCACCGGGCTAAGCGAAATCTATCAATACATCCTTCGTCCTAAAAAAGGATATGAAGAGAAATTTGACGCCACCGAATTGCGAACCATCCAAGACTGGATTGTGCGCAGGCAATTGCTGGGAACCGAAGGTGTTGCCGATGTAAGCAGCTTTGGTGGTCATGTAAAGCAGTATGAAATCGCTTTGGATCCTGAGAAGCTTCGCAGCATGAACATCAGTATCAGTGAACTTTTTTTAGCCCTTGAAAAAAACAATCAAAATACGGGTGGGGCCTACATTGATAAAAAACCTTATGCTTACTTCATTCGAAGTGAAGGGTTAATTGAAAATCTGGAGGACATTGAAAAAATTGTAATTAAGAATTCACCCAATGGGTTGCCGCTGCTTATTCGGAATGTGGCCACAGTCCGCTATGGCCATGCCATGCGTTATGGCGCCATGACCTACAATGACAAGGGTGAAGTTGTTGGAGCGCTTGTGTTAATGTTGAAGGGAGCGAATTCTTCTTTGGTAATTGGAAAGGTGAAAGAACGGATTGAACAAATTAGAAAAACGCTACCTGAAGGAGTTGAGATCGAGCCGTTTTTAGATCGCACAAAATTAGTGAACAACTCCATTAGTACCGTAACAAAAAACCTGGCTGAAGGAGCATTGATCGTCATCTTCGTATTGGTCTTGTTATTAGGCAATCTGCGCGCAGGACTAGTAGTCGCTTCTGTCATTCCACTGGCCATGCTTTTCGCGATCAGCCTGATGAATTTATTTGGTGTCTCCGGGAACCTCATGAGCTTGGGTGCCATCGACTTTGGATTGATTGTAGATGGGGCCGTAATCATTGTGGAAGCTACTTTACATCACTTAACAGCATCGAGATTAGTTCGTACGCTAACGCAAAAAGAAATGGATGAGGAGGTTCATCATTCTGCCAATAGCATGATGCACTCAGCGGCATTCGGGCAGATCATCATTCTCATCGTTTATCTTCCTATTCTTTCATTGGTTGGTATCGAGGGTAAAATGTTTGGGCCGATGGCACAAACAGTGGCTTTTGCCATTGTGGGAGCGCTAGTTCTTTCGATTACCTATGTCCCGATGGTCTCTTCTGTATTCCTAAGTAAAAAAACAAAACATCAAAAAAATATATCCGATCGCATTATCCAATTTCTTCATTGGCTCTATAAGCCCTCGATTAAATTTGCACTGGCCAATAGGACGTTAGTAGTTGGTAGTTCGGTTGTCGTCTTAGTCATAAGTTCTTTTGTTTTTCTGCAACTAGGTGGAGAGTTTATACCCACGTTAGATGAGGGCGATTTTGCGGTAGAGACTCGCTTGCTAACAGGCAGTTCGCTTTCTCAGATGATTGAGACCACTCAAAAAAGTTCTCGCATCCTCCTTGATAATTTCCCGGAAGTAAAAGAGGTGATTGGAAAAATCGGTACTTCAGAAATACCAACAGACCCCATGCCCATAGAGGCCAGTGATTTGATCATTGTATTAAAAGACAAAGACGAGTGGACAAGCGCACGTTCGCGTGACGAACTGGCCGATAAAATGTCTAAGAAATTAGAAGAAGAAATGCCCGGTGTGTTGTATGGATTTCAGCAGCCCATTCAAATGCGCTTTAATGAATTGATGACAGGCGCGAGACAAGACGTGGTCATCAAGATTTATGGAGAAGATTTAGCGCTATTGGCTTCATATGCAGCTCAAATTGGAAAAATTGCAAGGCAGGTAGAAGGAGCTCAAGATGTCTATATAGAACCAATTGGTGGATTGCCCCAATATGTAGTCAAGTTCGATCGGAACAAACTAGCTCAATTTGGATTGAGCGTTGATGAGGTAAACAGAGTATTGCGCGCTGGATTTTCGGGTGATGTTGCCGGGATGGTTTACGAAAAGGAAAAACGTTTTGAATTAGTTATTCGCCTTGATGAAAAAAAGAGACAAGGTATTGAAGATATCAAAGGCCTCTATGTCACTACTTCATTGGGTAGACAAATACCCTTAGAACAATTAGCCACCATTGAACTGAACTCTGGTCTCAATCAAATTCAACGCGATGATGCCAAGCGAAGGATTGCGGTTGGTTTTAATATACGAGGCCGCGATGTACAAAGTATCGTAAAAGAAATGGACGCAAAAATCAATTCACAATTAAAGTTTGAGCCCGGCTATTTTCTAAAATACGGGGGCTCGTTCAAAAATTTGGAGGAAGCAAAGCAGCGATTGATGTTGGCGGTGCCGCTGGCATTGGCGTTGATATTCTTATTACTCTACTTCACTTTCCACTCTCTAAAACAGGGACTATTGATTTTCACCGCTATCCCTCTTTCTGCTATCGGAGGAGTTTTTGCTTTATGGATCAGAGATATGCCCTTTAGTATTTCTGCGGGTGTAGGTTTTATTGCCTTGTTTGGAGTAGCTGTTTTAAACGGAATCGTTCTGATTGCAGAATTCAATCGTCTTAAAAGTAAAGGGGGAAGAAGCATACAGGAAATAGTATTGAAAGGCACAGAAGTACGATTGAGGCCAGTAATGATGACGGCCCTTGTTGCTTCTCTTGGCTTCTTACCGATGGCATTATCCAATGGCTCTGGGGCGGAGGTACAAAGACCCCTGGCCACAGTCGTGATTGGCGGATTGATCACTGCTACACTTCTAACATTGGTCGTCCTTCCTATACTCTATACATATTTCGAAGAACCAATGTTCAATGAAAAATGATAAATGCTCAATGCTATGCCTAAAGAAAATGTCGTTTTAGAAAAGAGTTTCAATTTCTCGATTAAGATAATCAAGCTCTATACTTTCCGTAAAGAGCACAATGAATATGTTATCTCAAAACAGCTTTTAAGGTCGGGGACAAGTATTGGGGCAAATGCTGAAGAGGCGGATGCAGGGCAAACACATAAAGATTTTACTGCCAAGATGAGCATTGCTTCCAAGGAAGCAAGAGAAACAAGGTACTGGTTGCGGCTCCTGCAAAAAAGTCAACTTGTAAAACACGATTACAAAGAATATTTAGATGATGTCGAAGAAATTGTTCGCATCCTTACTGCTATTGTCAAAACATCACAACAAGGAAAATGAAAACAAGAATATACTTTTTTGAATTGCGTGAGAATGCCAGGGCGATGACTCCATTTATCATTCTTCATTTATCATTTATCATTTTTTGTGCCCATGGCCAAAATATGAGCCAACAGCAAGCGGTGCAAACCGCGCTTAAAAATAACCAGCTTATCAAATCGGCTGAGTACGGCATTGACTACTATAAGGAGTTAAAGAAAACAGGAACTGATATTGGAAAACTATCTGCCGTGTGGATGCGTGGGCAGTATAACTCTATTCAGCAAGACAATAATTTAAATTTGTCGCAGACCATTCCTTTTCCAACTACGCTCGCTAAACAAGTTCAACTGGGGAAAGAACAAGTTATCGGTGGGCAAAAGAACTTGGTCACTATTCAAAATGAAATTGTTTTTCAAGTAAAATCTTCTTACGAACAATTACTTTACCAGGATGCCTTACGAGGATTGCTTCAATCACAAGATAGTCTCTATCAAGATTTTGCCAGAGCGTCATCTATTCGTTTTAAAACTGGAGAAAGTAATCTGTTGGAAAAAACAACTGCTGAAACTCAGTCGTATGAAGTAAAAAATCAGTTGAATTTGAATAAGGCAGATATAAAAATTTATGCTACTCACTTACAGACCTTGTTGAAAGGCGAAAGTCCAGTTTATAATTCAGACAAGCTTTCTAAAAGAATACTGCCTGAAAATCTGGATACTATTTCCTTAAAAAACAATCCTCATCTCGGCTTCTTACAACAACAGGTTATTATTAACGACCGAATAAAACGTGTGGAAAAAAGTAAAATACTTCCAGATATTTCAGTTGGTTATTTTGCTCAGAGCTTAACCGGCTTTCAAAATGTAGATGGTGTAGATACCTATTTCCCAAGCAGCAAGGCATTTCAAGGATTTGAGTTGGGCCTACATATACCATTGTGGATAGGTCCACATCTCGCTCGCGCAAAGGCCGCTTCCTATCATGAAGAAGCATCCAGAAAAAATGCAGAGTATTTTCAAACGACTTTGCAGGGCGACTATCACCAAGCACTACGTGAGCTAGACAAAAATTTGGCAAGTCTGACATATTACGAATCCAGTGCTTTGAAGAACGCGGACTTATTGATCGCGCAATCACGCAAAGCATATAGAGCCGGAGAAATTGGGTATGTCGAATATCTTCAATCTTTAAAAACAGCTTTGTCCATCAAGAACAATTATCTTCTATCTCTCACACAATACAATCAATCGATTATTAAAATAGAATACCTACTAGGAAAATTTTAAATGAAAAATTTAATGAAAAATAGAATAGCTCTCTTTCTACTAATCACCACGCTATGGACGGGTTGCTCCACTAAAGATAAAGGCGCAGAAACTTCAATAGCTCAACCTACTGAAATCGCCCATGTAAACCTTACTCAAGAACAACATAAACTGTTAGGGATTGTCTTAGGCCAGCCTTCCTTGCGAAGTATGAATGGCTTAATAAAAGCCAATGGCATGTTGGATGTGCCTCCACAAAACATGGTCACTGTCTCGGCTCCTTTGGGGGGATTTGTAAAATCTACGGAGTTGCTCCAGGGAATGAAAGTAAAAAAGGGTCAAACGATCATCGTGCTGGAACATCCTGATTACATTCAATTACAAGAAGATTATCTGACGAGTAAAAATCAGTTAGAGTTTTTGGATCTCGAGTATAAACGGCAAGAAGAGTTGGCGAAAGAAAATGTAACCGCTGCCAAAGCGCTTCAACAGGCTAAATCAAATTACTTTGGAACCAAGGCAAAAGTGCAAGGGCTAAAGGCCAAGCTTAAATTAATTAATATCAATCCACAAGAACTTGAAAATGGCGAAATTCAAAACACTGTCAGCATCCCTTCCCCCATTTCAGGTTTTGTAACTGAGGTGAATGTAAATGTTGGCAAACATGTGAATCCGATGGACATCCTATTTAAAATCATTGACACCGAACACCTTCATGCCGAAGCTCAGGTATTTGAAAAGGATGTGCCACGTCTAAAGATTGGTCAATTGGTTCGGGTGTACTTATCTAATGAACATAAAGAGCGATTAGCCAAAGTCTTTTTGATTGGCAAAGAAATTACACCGGAAAGAACGGTTCGTGTGCATTGCCATTTGGAAGGTGAGGATCCCTCTTTAATACCAGGCCTGTATTTCAAGGCATTGATTGAAACAGATCCACAGCAAGTGACCACCCTACCCAACGAGGCGGTTGTAGATTTTGACAACAAACAGTATGTATTTGTTGAGAAAAAAAGTGGTGACCTTGAATACGAAATGGTAGAAATTAGCCGGCTTATGTCTGAAGAAGAATTTACGGAGGTGGCATTACCTCTCCAGATTGGCGGCAGAAAAATTGTTTTGAAAGGAACCTATGCAATGCTCTCTATTTTGAAAAATACTGAGGAATAAGAGAAGTGTTTCTAATTATAAGATTCTTAACAACGTAGCTTGCAATTAAAAGCAAGTGCCGCTGAATGATCATCGATTTGCTTCTTATTTTCTATCATAACTATAGTAGCTTACGGTATATAGCTTAAGCCAATGAACAATTATTTGATTTATGCTTTAGGCTTTTTTGCGCAAAGTCTCTTTGGCGCGCGGTCAGTCGTACAATGGTATTTATCTGAAAAAGAAAGAAGGGTTGTTTCACCGACTCTGTTTTGGATATTCAGTCTTACAGGCTCTTCACTTTTTCTAATCTATGGGCTCATCCGACATGACCTGGTTATTCTAATCGGTCAATCCATTTCCTTTTACATTTATGTGAGAAATCTCCAGCTAAAAAATGTCTGGGGTTTGATCCCGATCATCTTCCAAACATTCATCCTATTAATCCCTCCTACCATTCTTCTATTTGCATTTCAGCAAAGGCTTAATTTTGAATTTGAGTCAGGTTTATTACTGATAGTTTCGATGGGTATTGTAGGGCAATTGCTTTTAAACTGTCGGTATCTGTATCAATGGTATTTTTCAGAAAAAGCCAACGAATCTGTATTGCCTTTGGGGTTTTGGGTCATCAGTGCGGGAGCTTCTGTGCTCGTAGTAGTCTATTCCATTTATCGTCAGGAGCCTGTCCTTCTAGTCGCTCAATCGCTGGGAATTTTAGTTTACCTGCGCAATATTATCATTTATAGAAAGGGACTGGTCCAGGGCTAATTCCTTTAATAAATTGAAATTTTGCCTTTTACCTTACTCAGTGCTTGCCACCTTGCCAAGAAGGTCTATTTTTGCGCCTTCATACCTATGCAAATCCTAAACTCTATCCTCGCTTGGGTCATGAAAAAGCGCATCCACCAGATGGAGCTTTTCATGAAATATCCTCATGAAGTTCAGGATGAGGTGCTAAAGAAATTAATTGCTGCAGGGCGCTACACACAATTTGGCCAGAAGTATTCCTTTGAAGATCTTCTCAATTATGAGGATTTTAAGAAGCGTGTACCTGTTCATACCTATGAACAACTTTATCCATATATCGAGCGGCTTCTTCATGGTGAACAAAATATATTATGGCCGTCAGAAGTAAAGTGGTTTGCAAAATCCAGCGGCACTACGAATGCACGAAGCAAGTTTATCCCTGTCACCTCTGAAGCGCTTGAGGATTGTCATTTTAAGGGAGGAAAAGATCTGTACTCCATTTTCATAAACAATTACCCGAACACAAAAATATTTTCAGGCAAAGGTTTAGCTATCGGAGGTAGCTGTAGGGTGAATGAGTATGATCCTACTTCTACCTCGCGCTATGGAGATGTTTCTGCGGTCATCATGCAAAATCTTCCTCCCTGGGCAGAGTTCATAAGAACCCCAAGTTTGGAAGTGGCCCTGATGGACAATTGGGAAGAAAAAATTGAGAAACTAGCGCGCGAAACAGCAAAAGTTGATGTCACACAAATTGCTGGGGTGCCTACCTGGACGGTTTTATTACTACAGTACATTCTTGAGTTAGAAAAAAAACAATCCATTTTAGAAGTCTGGCCCAATCTGGAAGTTTTCTTTCATGGTGCTGTTGCCTTTAAACCCTACAAGAACTTATTCAAGTCGCTGATCCCTGGTGATCAGATGAAATACTGGGAAACATACAATGCAAGCGAAGGCTTCTTTGGAATTCAAGATCAAAAGGATTCAGAAGATTTATTGCTCATGCTGGATTATGGTGTGTTCTATGAATTTATTCCTATGGAAGAGGTTGATAAGGAATTCCCGGATGCAGTGAGTTTGCAAGATGTGGAGATAGGCAAAAACTATGCGATGGTTATTACTACCAATGCAGGTTTATGGCGCTACAATATTGGAGATACCATAAAATTCACCAGCACGTCACCTTATCGTATTCGAATCTCCGGCCGAACAAAGCACTTCATTAATGCCTTTGGTGAAGAAGTAATTATTGAAAATGCAGAAACAGCTATCACCTGTGCGTGTGAAGAAACCGGAGCGGTCATCGATAATTTTACCGCGGCCCCGATCTACTTAGAAAAATCAAAACGAGGGGGACACGAGTGGATAATTGAGTTTAAGGTGCCGCCCAGCAACATGAATAAGTTTAATACAGTGTTAGACAATACGCTTCGTAAAGTAAACTCAGATTATGATGCCAAACGAGCGCACGACATTGCATTAGTTGCGCCAACGATACATAGCGTGAGTGAAGGCACGTTTTATAATTGGATGAAAAAGCGAGGCAAGCTAGGCGGACAGAACAAGGTGCCCCGATTGAGTAATTCGCGCGAGTTTGTAGATGATATCCTTTCGATGGTGGCGGAAAAGTAGCTTACTTTTCTTCTGAAGAGCCGACCATCTCGATACAAGTAATTTTTGCCAGCTTTCCAACCATACAAGTGGTGACCATTCCGGTTTCTATTTCTTGATAACCTATTTTCACCTTTTTACCATCTTCAAACACAAAATTCAAAAGGGGATCATCAATAACTTCGGTGGTTAAGGGAGGCGTACCACAAAAAAATAGTCGAATGGGAATGATTTTGCTTCCATCTTCCAGTTCAAAAATAAACCCACATCCATCTAGGCCAGAAAGATCTTTTACTGTTGCGAAAGTAGTACACGCGTCTTTTTCAATAATTTCCTCCTTTTTGCAAGAAGAAACCAAGAGCATGACAGTTAAAATCAATCCAACCTTATACATAGGAAGCTATTTCTTAAGTAGACACTTCCTAGTCAAAAAAGGTTGGATAAGCTTATGCATTTAAAATGGTAATCCTTTGGGGTCAATGATTAAATCCGAATTTCTTTTTTTGAAATCAAAAGAGTAACCGAGAGATATTCCCATGTTTCCTTCACTTGTAGCTACTCTACCGCTGCTACTAATGTGCTGGATGGCAAGGTTCAATAACTTCTCGCTTGTATCCCCCAAAGGAAACTGTGTACCATTGTCGGCATCTTCGGTGTTAGGGGTAAATCCATTTCCATAGTCAGATTGATCAAGACTATTGAACGACTTAACAATAATTGGCTGCATACCCCATTTGTTCTTAGGATCATTCCCCTCATAGAATGTTGTAGAGCCAACATTCTTTCCGAACGTTTTTGAACCAATCAAGAATACATCCATAAACGGTTTTAGCCCATTTATCAATAATTCGCTGGCGGAAGCACTTCGTGTTCCTGTCAATACATAGAACCGGTTGTTTCGTAACATAGAACCGACATTCTGGGACTTGTTTTTAAACCTTGTTAATAAAAACTCTGCACCATATCTCGGATCATTAAAAATTTGATTGGTAACCGTGCTATTGTACTGTCTCTTGACGAACACTTTAGTGGCATCAACTCCATTGCCAATTAAACTTGCCAAGTTGACCGTGGCTGTTTCGGCACCGCCACTATTAAATCGTAAATCTAAAACGAGGTCAGTGATACCAGCCGCCTTAAAGCGCGAGAAGACTGCATCCATCTCGTCATTATATTGCAAACTGCTAGCGGTGGGCCCAGTGGAAAATAAGTTGTAGACGTAGTAACCAATTTTTCGATTATTCACTGTAATAACTTTATCTAAAAAATTAGGATTCTCTGCATACACCACAGTCGTTAAAGAAATTGTTCTAGGAGTTCCAACGGAGTTTGTGGAAGCACTATAAGGGTGATAAGTAATAGAATGTGGCTCTCCGATTGACTGTAACAATGTTTGGTAATTATCGATCGTAATTTGTTGATTGTTTATTTGGTCGATCACATCACCTCGATTTAATCCCGCTATATCAGCTGGTGAACCTTTCTTGATGTATAATATTTGCGCCAGTACATTGTTGTTGGTTGAACTTGCTCGATAGAGAGCAAATTCATAACCCGCCTCTTTAGAGACTCCTTGTAAAGAATTCAGCAAATCCTGGTAGTTATCCTGAATCCAAGAAAACCGATCCTCTGGTTTCGCTAGCAACGACTCAAAAAAAAGGTCTGGGGATTGCAGTTTATTTGGCGAAGTTGGTATCCTGTCTGTCCAATAATATGCTTCCTTCATGTTAGCCAATATCCATGAATTGACATAATCAAATTCAGCCGGTTTTGCGTCTTCCTTACTACATGATACCAAAAACCCCAGAGCTACCAGCAGTGCGGTACTAACCAAATAAGCTATTATCTTTTTCATAAAATTACTTTTTTCCCGCCTTGGCAAGTTTTACTAGATTCTCAGTTTGCTGAACCCGAAATATCGTGTCTTTATATCCTTTCTTTCGAATGATAAGTTCTTCATACAATTTAAAACTGGAAATAAAGAACACACCACATTTATTGGTCTTCATTAATACTTTACCATCCATTGATATAACCTCCGCATTATTGATTTTGTTTCCGTTGGCAAGCGAAACAACTCCATAGACAGGAATCTTTCCATCACTGCTTACCAAATAAACGCCCCCTTTACCTTTCAGGCCAAATAACTCAATGGCTTGTCTGCCTTTGATATAATCTATCTTTTCAAAATTGGACAGATGAAGTGTGTCGTGTACAGGTTTCCCGTTGATGAAGATCTCCGTATTTTTGCTTGATCGCAAAGAATCCCTGCCTGACTGAGCGAAGCTTATCAGACTAGTCACAAAAAGAAACCCAATCAATAGCCCTGTTCTCTCCATATCTCTTATAACTCCAAAAGTCATAAATAATTTTAATACCTTCCGTTGTTTATACATATTTCTATTAAGCATCTGCAAGAAATTGTAATCTACATACAGCAATTATGGAAATCCCGGATTCTTTAAAGAGTGAAATTCAAATTTCCTTACCTCCCTGGCAACTTACCGGTAGTGGCTACATTCTCATCTACCGCTTCACAAAAGAATTTATTGCTGCCCACGGTTTTCTGTCGGACTTCCAAAAAGAAAATTTTCAAAGCGGCTGGGGAGCCGTGATGCTAGTCGACTACCAAACTTCTCCCGTTGGCCCTTACTATGAATTGCTATTTATTCCTGGGCTTTTTTCATTTAAAAAGAAAAAGTTTTTTTCAATTTCAAAAATTTATGTTTCCTCTCATGCCAGTGTAGTCAACGGAATTAAAAACTGGGGCATTCCAAAAGAACTGGCTAATTTTCACTGGATAAAAAAATTAAATGAAGATCATATCGAGGTTATTAAAGAGGGTCATTCATTCTTCGCAGCTCATTTCACAAAACAGTGGCCGCACTTTCCAATCTCTACATGGTTGTTCCCGCTAACACTTATTCAACAGCATACCAACCAACGGATGCTTACCCAGCCTCGAAGTAAGGGAACGGCTTCCTTTGCAAAAATTTCCAACTTAAAAATCAACCCAATTTATTTTCCGGATCTTTCACAAGTTAAACCTTTGATCACTTTGAAAGTGGAGGATTTTAGAATGGAGTTTCCTCATCCGAGTGTCATATAAATTGACTTCCAATTTCGGCCTCTCCTCAACTCCAATATGTCAGGATTAGTATTACCTTTCATTTGAAACGCCAATATCCGTCAAATGACTCAACAAAAACCTGGAGGTAAAATCGGCCTATGGACCAGCACCTCATTGGTGGTTGGAAACATGATTGGCTCTGGTGTGTTTTTATTGCCGGCTTCTTTGGCTGCATTTGGTGGCATCAGTTTACTGGGTTGGGTAGGTTCTTCTGCCGGTGCCATTGTTCTTGCTCTTCTATTTAGTCGTCTCAGTAAAATGATACCGAATGCGCTGGGTGGCCCTTATGCCTATACGCGAGCAGGGCTTGGAGATTTCGCTGCTTTCTTAGTTGCATGGGGATACTGGATTTCAATATGGTGCACCAACGCAGCAATAGCTGTTACTTTCGTGAGTTATTTGACTGTCTTTATTCCCATCCTCAAAACAAATTCCATATTAGCCGTATGCACGGGTCTTGCTGCGGTTTGGGGCCTCACTTGGATAAATACGAGAGGGGTAAAAGAAGCGGGGCGTGTACAATTGATTACCACTATTTTAAAAATCACGCCTTTGATATTAGTTTCGATCGTGGGTCTCTTCTATATAGATCTTAAAAACTTTATTCCTCTTAATATTACAGGCGACTCAAACCTTTCTGTTATTACTGCTTCCGCAACACTTACTTTGTTTGCCTTCTTAGGATTGGAAAGCGCTACCATTCCAGCAGGAAATATTCACGAACCAGAAAAAACAATTCCTCGCGCCACGATGATTGGAACGATTGTGACCATTGTCATATATGTTATAGGATCCGCTTCTGTGATGGGAATGATTCCAGCTATAGAGTTAAAAGATTCCAGCGCTCCTTTTGCAGATGCAGCAGCGCTAATTTGGGGTGATGGTGCTCGCTATTGGGTGGCTGCCGGTGCAATTATTTCTACTTTTGGCGCGCTCAATGGATGGATTCTCTTGCAAGGCCAAATGCCAATGGCTGCCTCTCGAGGCAAATTATTTCCCGAGGTTTTTGGTAAAGAAAATAATAAAGGCGTGCCTGCCATAGGAATCATCATTGGCAGTGTGTTGATCTCTGCCTTAATGATGATGAACTTCACAAAAGGACTGACAGATACATTTACTTTCATGGTATTGCTGACTACCGTAGCCGTATTAGTTCCATATCTTTTTTCTGCTGCTTCGTATGGTGTTTTGCTTCTTCAAGATAAATTCTGGAAAAGAGATTTAATCAGTCAATTAATTATTGCTTTGCTTGCTTTTGTTTTCTCCATATGGGCTCTTATCGGCTCAGGAATGGAAACTGTTTATTGGGGATTGATTGCGGTTTTATCAGGAATTCCCTTTTACGTTTGGATGAAGCGGACTAAATCTTAACCCAAGACTAAAGAATTAAAAATGAAAACAACTACTCAATCCGAATTCGGAAAAATTAAATCCATCTATATTAAAAAAGTAATAGATGCTTTTGTGAATAATGAAACTATTTCTAAAGAATGGAAACCTTTAAATTTTCTAAGTAAGCCCGATTTAGACAAGGCAAAAGATGAATACAAAAAGTTTGAATCACTCATAACAAATAGCGGGGCAGAGGTTCACTATTTTCCGCAAGATCTTTCTGTATCAATGGATTCAATTTATTGTCGGGATGCCGCCATCGCTACTGACGAGGGGGTCATCATTTGTACCATGGGCAAGCCTGCTCGGGTGAACGAACCTGAAGCGCAACGAAAAGCATTTGTCAAAAATGGAATGAAAATATTGGGGAGCATTGTAGCCCCCGGTACAGTAGAGGGAGGGGATGTCGCTTGGCTAGATAGCAAAACATTAGCTGTTGGGCGTACCTATCGAACGAATGAAAACGGAATAGAACAATTGAAAACTCTTCTGCACCCTTTGGGGATAGAAATAATAACCGTTCCACTGCCTCACTACAAAGGACCATCAGATGTTTTTCATTTAATGTCAATATTAAGTCCGGTAGATAAAGACCTGGCCGTAGTATACTCTCCGCTGATGCCAATTATATTTAGGAATGAGTTGTTAGGTCGTGGCTTTGAACTAGTGGAGGTGCCTGATGAAGAATTTGATAGTATGGGCTGTAATGTGTTAGCCATTGCCGCACGTATTTGTCTGATCGTGAAAGGCAATCCCAAAACCAAAGATGCACTAGAAAAAGCAGGATGCACCGTCTATGAATATGATGGAAACGAAATTAGTGTGAAGGGTGGTGGTGGTCCAACATGCCTTACAAGGCCCCTTTGGAGAGAGGTTTGAATCGTTTAATAAATACTAGTGGGGAGAGAAAATAGAGTTGTCACTTAGGGCTGTGAAAAAAATTATTTATCAAAGATCTAGAGATAATGCCTAACGCGTTTGCAAACGCTGAATTAATCCTTCTGCAAAAGTTCTATAAGAATCAATCATCCTAGACTAACCCTTACATCGTTATTTGTGAGCGTCTCTACCAATCGCTCATAGACGTGTGCAGGGGTGATGCGGGTTAGACAAGGGAAATCGCCTATGTAGCACGTCTTAGCACCATATACAGAACACGGCCGACATGGAAGTTCTGTTTTATTAATTTCAATAATGCTTTCTCTTCCTTTTTTATAGGGTCCAAAACCTAAATCGGTATGTGTGCCTCCCCAAATGGAGAGTAGTGGCACATTAGCCAAAGATGCCATATGCATGTTCGATGAATCTACACAAAGCATTACATCCAAATGTTGCATGAGTGCAATCTCTTGATCGAGTTTCAATTTACCTGCTATTATCTCCACATGAGTTGGAAATTGTTGCTTTAAAAATTCAAAAAATTCTATATCCTTCTTCCCTCCTCCAAACAAAAAGAATTTTACTCCACCTTGTTCTTTAGCAATCAACAATTCAAGCAAAGGCACGTAATTTTCAATCGGCCATATTTTTGATCTGTGCATAGCGAAAGGAGCAATGCCTATCCATTTAGCTTTCTTAATTGACTTGTCATATCCAATCCAATTCAAAACAGTTTCAATTTTTTCACTTATTGCAAAGTAAGGAGGCTCTAATAGGGGGAAAGAGTAGCCTGCTTTTTGAAATGCTAGTCGATAACGCTCAACGGTATGTGGAAGCCCTTTCAGTGTTTTCTCGGCCTTTTTTATAAATAACTTCTTTTCGCCTCTGCCCTTTTCAAAAATTACAACACGTGCTCCGAAAAGTCTAAAAAAACTTCTCAACATTTTCGTTCGTATATGATCATGCATATCAATGACGACTTCATATGGTCCTTGCCGCAAAAGCTTTTTGCACAAGTCAAGCAAGCCAAAAACACTCGTATAGATCGTATCAACATCTGCGGGGAAAATAACTACGCGTTCCAGGTTAAAAAATAATGGAGCAAACTTTGGCCTTGTTGCAAGAGTCAACTCAATATCCGGATTAGCTTCTACAAAGGATTTAACCACCGGCACAAGCAACGCGACATCGCCCATAGCAGAAAAACGTAACAGCAAAACTTTTCGCATCACTTCATTTCTTTTGATTGTATAGCATGGGATTCAACTCCGCATCATTATACATTTTCATTTGACGGTAAACTTTAAATTTGCGGTTTCCGGAACCAATGTCTTCCATCAACTCATCAAATGCCCGTTGCATATCAGCCTTTTGTTCCATTAGTGTATCTAGTTTTAATTTACACTTTGTGATGTGCTCCAAACTCGCCTCTTTTCGCTCCACTTGCTCTTTCATATGAAAAATTTTCAGCAATAAAATACTCATTCGATCGAGCAACCAAGCAGGCGTTTCAGAATTAATACGTGCATCCACTCTTGAAACCACATGCTTAAATTCTTCCAGAAACACATCGTCAATTTTTTCAACTCGATCCGTTCGGTCCTGATTCGATTTATCTATTCTTCTCTTTAATTGAAGTGCTTCCGAAGGGTTTATTTGTGGAAGTCGAATGATGTCTTCCAAATGCCATTGAACGGTATCGATCCAATTCTTGATATACAATAAATGTTCAAAACCACCTGCTGGAAATGGATTTTTCATGTTACTGTCAACATCATCAAGCAAGTGGTAGTCATCAATACTTTGTTGAAAAATGGAATAACAATCTGCTGCTTTTAACATGGGATGTAATTTGAATGCGCAATTTAATTAATTTGATACACCTATCGCCCTGTATTTATTTTTTACGGTTTGCTATTTAAAAAGTCGATTTCAACGCTTATTAAACATTGTAACAGTAGCACCGTAGCGCTCATTTCAAGTGTTAAAGAAAGTCAAAACTATAACTTCATCTTATGAGGTTAATACATTGCCCCTTGCAGCACAATTCCTTTACAAATAATCTCCTAACACATCTGCATCAACCTCTTTCAGCATATTAAGATACCAACAGTACTTGCCTATTATTTACTTTTCATATCATTTTGTAAATGAAAATGTTTCTGATATCGGCTGGATTCTTTTTAAACTCTGATTTTATTATAGAAGCCCGCTCACTATTGATTTGATTAATTATTTATTTCCACCACTTTTTTATTCTGTAATTTCCGCATTTGCTTTGGTACAATGTTAAGTATTTCCTCCTTCAATGTCTTGATAAGTTTAGTTTTGATATGATCACGATGCGTGACTAGACTCACTTCACGTGCCGGTTTTGGTTCTTTTAATTGCCTTACCAATTTTAATTGTGATTTACCGAATTCCATCACAGCCAGTTCAGGTAAAATGGTAATCCCATCGCTTTTGTCAACCATTCGTTTTAAGGTTTCAATATTTCCGGTTTCGTATTTAAAATGAAAATCAGAACTCTTCCTTAATTCGCATAAGTTCAGGATTTGCGAACGAAAACAATGACCTTCTTCTAGAAGCCAAAGTTGATTGGGGTCAATATCCGTAGCGAGAACATATTTCTTATTATAGAGCGCGTTCTTTTTCGATACATAGACAAAGAGCTCTTCATAGAATAGCACGTCTTCTTTGATGGATGAATCCTGTAATGGAGTTACCACCAAGCCACAATCAAGTCGATTGTTTTTCAATTCGCTAATAACATCTTCCGTGATTGTCTCTTTAATCACAAGACTAAGCTGGGGATATTTTTCCCGCATTAGTTTAAAGAGTGGGGGTAGCAGGTAGGGTGCCAGCGTGGGAATAATCCCAATTCGAAGTTCACCGGTCATAGTATCTTTTTGATCATTGATGATTTGTTGAATCATCTTAGCCTCCCTCAAAGTAATTCTGGCCTGTGCAATAATAGTCGTTCCTATTTCTGTGGGGATGACTGGTTGTTTCGTCCGATCAAAGATTTTGATACCCAGTTCTTCCTCCAACTTTTGAATTTGCATGCTAAGCGTAGGTTGGGTAACAAAGCATTTTTCAGAAGCAAGCACAAAATGTCGATAGGTATCAAGTGTGACAATGTATTCTAATTGAGTTAACGTCATAGATTATAGCTATATCTTTATAAAGATAATCAATTTGATTTATTAGTAGGGTGTCTGTAGTTTTGACATGGATTTTATTCCCCAACGTATTATCAACAATCTTATATTCTTTAAAAATGGAAAACAAAACATCTTCAAGTCCCACATCCTTCAATGCGAATGGTGAGAGCAAGTGCCCGTTTCATGGTGGGGCCATCAAACAAAGTGCAGGCGCAGGGGCGGTAAACCGTGACTGGTGGCCCAATCAATTGAAGTTGAACATACTTCGTCAACACTCTTCTCTTTCTAATCCTATGGGGGAGAAGTTTGACTATTCTAAGGAGTTCAAAAGCCTTGATTTAAATGCTGTAAAAAAAGATATTTTCAATTTGATGACCACCTCTCAGGATTGGTGGCCAGCCGACTATGGATACTATGGTCCATTCTTTATTCGAATGGCCTGGCATAGTGCTGGTACCTATCGCATCTCTGATGGTCGTGGTGGCGGTGGCTCTGGTACGCAGCGATTTGCACCGCTCAACAGTTGGCCTGATAATGCGAACCTTGATAAAGCCCGTTTGCTACTCTGGCCAATCAAACAGAAATATGGTAAGAAAATTTCTTGGGCTGACTTAATGATCCTCGCAGGTAACTGCGCGCTGGAATCTGCTGGATTTAAAACATTCGGATTTGCTGGCGGTCGCGAAGATGTATGGGAGCCTGCGGAAGACATCTATTGGGGACCTGAAGGTAAGTGGCTGGATGACCAACGATATACTGGAGACCGTGAGCTTGAGAACCCCCTTGGCGCTGTTCAGATGGGTCTCATCTATGTGAACCCCGAAGGCCCTAACGGGAAGCCAGATCCACTCGCTTCTGCGCGTGACATACGTGAGACCTTTGGCCGAATGGCGATGAATGATGAAGAAACCGTAGCACTTATTGCTGGTGGTCATACGCTTGGCAAAACTCATGGCGCTGCCGATCCAAGCAAGTATGTAGGTCCAGAGCCTGCTGCTGCAAGCATCGAAGAGCAAGGCCTCGGATGGAAAAATTCATTTGGCACGGGTCATGGAGTGAACACCATTACCAGTGGTCTTGAAGGAGCCTGGACAACTACACCAACCAAATGGAGCAACAACTATTTTGAAAACTTATTCGGCTTCGAATGGGAATTGACTAAGAGCCCGGCAGGAGCGCAACAATGGAAACCGAAAGGTAATGCTGGTGCCAACACAGTGCCTGATGCACATGATTCAACAAAGCGTCATGCACCAATGATGCTAACCACTGACTTAGCGTTAAGAGTAGATCCTATTTATGAGAAAATCTCAAGACGCTTCCTCGAAAATCCTGCGGCTTTCAATGATGCCTTTGCACGCGCTTGGTTCAAACTGACCCATCGCGATATGGGTCCGATTGCCCGTTACTTAGGCCCAGATGTACCGAAGGAAGTGTTGATATGGCAAGATCCAATTCCGACAGTTACTCATAAATTGATTGACGAAAAGGATATAGCAATTTTAAAGTCTAAATTACTTACATCAGGATTGTCTGTTTCAGAACTGGTCTCTATAGCCTGGGCTTCCGCTTCCACATTCAGGGGCTCTGATAAACGAGGTGGAGCAAATGGTGCTCGTATCCGTTTGGCTCCTCAAAAGAATTGGGAAGTCAACAATCCATCTCAGTTATCTAAGGTGTTGAAGACACTGGAAAGTATTCAAAAAGAATTTAACAGCAGTGGCAAGATGGTCTCACTTGCCGACTTGATTGTGTTGGGTGGTTGTGCAGGAATAGAAAAGGCTGCAAAAAATGCTGGTAAAGAAGTAACAGTACCTTTTGCTCCTGGAAGAGCCGATGCCACACAAGAACAAACAGATATAGAATCATTTGCTGTGCTCGAGCCGGCAGCGGATGGTTTCCGCAATTATTTAAAGACTAAGCATACTGCATCCGCTGAGGAAATGTTGGTTGATAAAGCACAATTGATGACGTTGAATGCCCCTGAGATGACTGTGCTTATTGGAGGTATGCGAGTGCTGAATACCAACTTCAACAACACGAAGCACGGAGTATTCACTAAACGTCCTGAAGCCCTTACGAATGATTTCTTCGTCAACTTACTCGATTTGAGTACAACTTGGAAGTCAACAACACCAGCTCAGGATGTCTTTGAGGGTCGTGATCGCAAGTCAGGCGAACTCAAATGGACGGGGACTCGCGCTGATCTTATTTTCGGATCAAATTCAGAATTACGTGCCATTGCTGAAGTGTATGGCTCAATGGATTCACAAGATAAGTTTGTAAAGGATTTTGTAGCTGCCTGGAACAAAGTGATGCAACTTGACCGTTTCGACTTAGCTTAATTTCAAATCAATTTTTAGTTAAAATAAAAAGGTGACCAGTAATGAGGTCACCTTTTTATTTTCAAGGAGAAAAAATGAATAGTTAATGGAGAACGCGGTACGCATTCAAAAAACCTATAGGTAAATCTGTTTTACCTTTGATTACCAGATCGCTCATTATCTCGCCCACTACGGAAACAAACTTAAATCCGTGACCACTGAACCCTGCCGCAATGGCTACCCGATTATTATAGCCTGGTAGAAAATCTATAACAAAATTTTCGTCCTTAGTATTCGTATAAAGGCACGTTTTCATCGCATGGGTTGATTCATAAGCATTCGGCAAAAAACGATGTATCGCATTCACTAATTCATTTTCCTCTTGGGGCGAAGTAATTCGATTGACTTGATCGGGATTGGAAATGTCTCCCGGATAATGATACGCAATTTTTAATCCAATGGGGGCACCAAATTGTGATACCGGCAATTGCGGAAACCCATAATACATGCCTGGCTTTGAATCATCATCGATTAGCCAGCAAGGAAATTTACCTAACTCATACAATACTGGTTTTGTCGTATTTACCCAGGCTATGACTTGTCGCGTTACTGTCAACTCATTTTGTAATGTAGGAATGAATTGACCTGCCCATGGTCCAGCTGTGATTACTAACTTTTCGCTATGGTAGGTCCCCTTCGTTGTTTTAACGACTATACCTTCTCCCTCCTTTTTCCAGTCTAGCACTTTTTCTTTGCTGCGAATAGAAGTCCCTAAACGAATCGCTTGATCTACATATAATAAGATACAGCGTTCAGGCGTAAGAAATCCGGCATCCTCTTCATACAATACATCGTAGTCTTTTGGGATTTGAAAAGCTGGGAAGCGGTTCTTTGTTTCTTGTATCGAAAGAGATTCAACATCAAGGCGATATTTAGCTACTGATTCCCGAACGCCTTTGATCAGCACATCGCCTGGCTTGCCGGCATAGAGCAGGCCTGTTGGAAAATATACTTGTGCTTTTGAAACTTCCTCTAACTCTTTCCAATTATGATATGCCCGTTCTAACAATGGAACATAATCCGGATGTTCAAAATATGCTTTTCGTATGATCCTACTTTGTCCTGCTTGTGACCCCTGATCATGTGGAATGTCATATTGCTCTAGTCCCAAAACCTTCATCCCCTGCTTAGCAAGGGTATAACAAGTGGATGAACCCATCGAGCCAACACCTAAGACAATGACATCAAAAATATTTCTACTCATTTCTTATTTCAGTTTTACTTTAATCAAATTCTGTAAAGTTTCTTTACGTTCTAAATAAAATGAATGAAGCCTCTACCTAAAATACATTCAATGCTTAATCCCTTTGAATAATGTCTACCCCTTTTCAAGTTATCTAGATCAACAATAAAATAGATTCCTTTAGGGTTCTAGCAATTAAGGTCTTTTAGATTTGCCGCTTTAACCTATAAGCATAAAATTCATTGCGACTATCTTTTAGCCTTAAAGAAAGGTAAGGAATATTCCGCTCATCCCAATTCTATTGAAATTCTAAATCCTTTACTCCATTTTAGTTCAAAAATTCACTGCTATGAAATTCCCGAATTCTATTGCGCTGGTGCTTTTAGTAATTGTCAGTCATGCTCAAACCAAAACACCCATTGTCGCTACTGATTTAATGAAGATTGCTACCGCAAATCAAATCCAGATTTCACCGGATGGGAATAAGGCTCTGACCGTTGTTACACGAAAATCCGTGAAAAATGAAAATGAATATTATTATACACGACACTTATACTTACTTGATTTAACGGGGAATATCGAACCAACTCAATTAACATTTGGGGATCGGAATGATGGCCAGCCACAATGGAGCCCAGATGGAAAGCACATTGCCTTCGTACGCAATGAAAACGACAAATCTCAAATCTGGATATTACCTTTATCCGGTGGAGAGGCCCATTCCATTACAAAGTCTGAGTTTGGTGCTTCGCGTCCGCGGTGGTCCCCTGATGGGAAAACAATTTTATTCAGCTCCTCCATTCCATTTCGTTCGATAGAAGGTACTGTCAGCTGGGAATTTGATCGCCCCGGCCGAACGCAAGGGGATGAGCCCAACTGGAAAAATTTAAAAGAAGAGGAAAAAAAGAAAGTTGTCAATAGTCCTGATGGTAAGCTCGTGGAAATGCGCGCCTGGTTGGCGAAAAATGCGAACGAAAACAATCCTCGTGTAGTAACTCGTCAGGATCTTCAGGGGGAATTGAATCTTCAACCGGAAGTAGAGTTTGTTCATCTTTTTATAAAAACAATCAATACGGAAGATAAGGCTATTCAGCTGACTACCGGCTTTCAAGATTTTCAAGGTGCAGAATGGTCACCTAATGGCAAAACCATCATTTCGCATTCCAGAAAATATAAGGTATCACCGGATGTAGAGCAAGACAATGATTTATGGGTCATTGACCCATCTACTAAAAACGTAAAAGAGTTTTTGGTTTGGCCTGGTTATAGTCTCTCCAATCCTCGTTACTCTTTAGATGGAACAAAAATTCTTTTCTACGCAGAGCTCATTCAAAATAGACATGCCCCACAAACTCAGTTAGCAGTTGTAGCGTCATCAGGTGAAAAGCCAAACATCCTTACTACTTCGATAGATCGTGATATCAGTGGAGCGGTGTGGTCTGCTGATAGTAACGCCATCTATTTTACAACACAAACGGAAGGAGACATCCCCATTTTTAGCATTTCTTCAAAAGGTGGAAAAGAAACAAAAGTCCTTGGCAATGATAATGGTGTAAATGATTTCGATCTGAAAGGAGACAAAGTTGTTTATGCCTTAACAGAGACCAAAAATCCCTGGGAGATTTATCTCTATGATCAAAAAACCAAAAGCAATAAGCAATTGACCAAACTCAACGAGAATTGGATTAAAGACAGATTGATCGTTATCCCACAAGAGTATTGGCTCACTCGCCCTGACGGTGTACGCGTTCAGTATTGGGTGATGCCCCCTATCGAAAGAAAAGAAGGGCAAAAGTATCCCACTATACTCAACATCCATGGGGGGCCTTCAGCGATGTGGGGACCAGGTGTGTTTTCAATGTGGCATGAATATCAACTTGAAAATAGTTGGGGTTATGGAGTCGTTTACTCGAACCCTAGAGGAAGTGGAGGATATGGCGATAAATTTAAAAAAGGAAACTATAAAGATTGGGGGACTAGTCCGGCTGGAGATATTCTTGCCTCTTTAGATGAAGCCATGAAAACTCAGTCCTGGATTGATAAAGACAATTTATTTGTGGAGGGGGGAAGTTATGCAGGTTATATGGTTGCGTGGATCATTTCTCATGACAACAGATTCAAGGCAGCTAACGCACAACGAGGCGTCTATGATTTAACCACTTTTATGGGTGAAGGCAATGCATGGCGATTAGTGCCTGATCATTTTGGCGGGTACCCATGGAATAAAGAGACAAAAGCAATACTTGATTTTAATTCTCCCTATTCTTATGTAGACAAAATCAATACACCATTGCTTATTATTCATGGCGATGTGGATTTGCGTACAGGGGTAATTCAATCCGAAATGCTCTATAAAAGTTTGAAGATTTTAAATAAACCGGTAGAATATATTCGCTATCCAAAAGAAGGACACGAACTGACGCGTAGCGGCAACCCAGGCAGAATGATGGATCACATGTTGCGCGTGATTGAGTTTTTTGAACGCTATGCAAATCATCCTTAAGTAACGTAAGGTATTTGTACTTCGCCTCTACCTTTTTTAACGAGAAATTGTCGGATTAACTTATAAGGAGTTATTTTTTGAGTGATGCGGCCTTCTGTTTATACAATGGTGCTTGATTAGGTTCCAGTTCAGCAAGTCGTTCGTATACATATGTTAGGCTGCTATCTTGTTCAATGGTCTCCTTATAAAACTGAATGGCGTCTACTAGATCTTTTCTGTCGTAATAGATGTCCCCCAAATTTTGAAGGAGTCCAGTATCTCTCGATCCTAATTCATACGCCTTCTTGAAAAAAATAAGAGCAGAGTCCAATTGATTTATGAACTTATAGTCATCCCCTAGCAAATAATAAGCGGAACCATAATCCGGATTTGATGTCACACAATAACGTGCCAGAGAAATAGACTTTCTGTAATCCTTCTTCGAATAGAACACCAATGCCTTGTTATAAAGTCCGTATTGATTTGTGGGATCTTCTTGCAATACTTTTTCATAATTATTTAATGCCGATTCATATTGCCCTCGATTATAATCTGCATTGCCCCGATCAATAAGAGAGTCAATATTACTATTACTATTTACTTCATTTATTTTCAAATTGGGGTTTGTAAAATTGGGAATAATAATTGCCAGCAGGAAAATCACTCCACTAAATAATATAATAATGTGGATCGGCTTGAGCTCTTTGAGTTTCTGCAAAAAATCAAATGTGGAAAGGGCCTGAGGTGCACGAGCTGTGTACGCTGAATTTGTATATGATCTCTCAAAAGTAGTGTTCGTCTTAGGTCGGTAATAAAACGAAAGAAAAGTGAAATACGTGATTGTTCCTGCCATTATCCAAAACACAAAACTGCCTATTGGCCATAGCATCTCTAACAAAAGACAAGATACAATTGCCAAGCGTTTATAACGAATTGACAATTTTTGATTTTGCTCTATTGGATCCATTATCTAAATTTAAGATAATCTCAACAGTATTAAAAAAAAGACAATGGCCATCAGCCTCCCACCACACATCATTGAGCTTGGGCAGGACTTTATTTCATTATTCTTTCCTCGTTATTGCTTAGGCTGCAACCTGTCGCTGGTAAAAGGTGAAGACACCCTTTGTACTAGGTGTTTATTAGAATTACCCAAAACCAATTATCACCTAATGGACGATAACCCAATTAAAACTAAGTTGATTGGACGCCTTAATTTAAAATATGCCTGGGCCTTTTTAAAGTTTAGGAAAACAGGAATTGTCCAACATCTTCTGCATGAATTGAAATATAACAATCACCCCGAAGTGGCATTAAAGATTGGGAGAATTTATGGACAAGAACTCGTTCAAAGCGGCTTTCAAAATGAATTTGATGTGATTGTACCTGTTCCATTGCATGGCTCTCGACAAAGAAAGCGTGGGTATAATCAAAGTTCCAAGTTTGCCGAAGGATTGAGTGAGGCTTTCGCCATTCCATGGGATGAAAGCATTTCCATTCGCACGACCACAACAACAACTCAAACTAAAAAATCAAAACAAGAACGCTGGGAAAATGTAAAAAACGTTTTTGATATTCGTGAAAGCCAAAACATAAACGGTCAACGTATTTTATTAGTTGACGATGTGATAACTACTGGTGCAACTTTGGAAGCTTGTGGGCAACATTTGATGGATCATCATTGCAAGGAGTTAAGTATTGCCTGTATGGCAGAGGCCCAATAAAAAACCCTCTATGTAGAGGGTTTCTTTATTTTCAAATCGATATGAGATGCTAGTAATTTGAACCTGCACGGATCATTGCACAACGGAAACCGATTGTAGCAGTAGCCGAGTCCTCATCCAAAAATCTGCGCGTTCCTGGTGACATCCAATATGCGACATCCTTCCAAGATCCACCTTTGTAGACACGCACCTTATCAGATACTAAAGAAATAAATCCTGTAGGGTTCTTTTGGTAGCTAAATGTCTGAATCGTTTTCGATGTGCCATCTGGCAGTGTAACTGTGGTATCCTTTTGAGTTTTTTCATACCTGTTTCTATAATCTTTATGCGTATCGATAAAATCATCCCTACGTATAGGATTAAGATCATCAAAATCCTGATGCGATAAAGGACGATAAACATCCATTACCCATTCGCTTACATTTCCTGCCATGTTATATAAACCTAGGTCATTGGGAGGATACTCATAGATATAAGAAGTGATCAAAGCTCCATCATTCAACCTTCCAGCTATACCACCATAATCTCCACGTCCTCTCTTAAAGTTAGCTAAGAAATAACCCATTTGCTTACCATATGGATTACGTAATGCATGGCCATCCCAAGGATATAGTCGTTGATGCGTTTGCATTTCCTCTAACCATTGTGTACCAATCATTGCTTGTGCTGCATATTCCCATTCTGCTTCCGTAGGCAGGCGGTACGCAGGAATACTATAACCAGCTTCAATAGGTACTCTTCCGGCACCGGTAAGTTCAGCTGGCACAACTTCACCCGCTTTTTCAGCTAAGTCAGCATTTACCCTAGCGGTACGCCATCTAGCATAATTATTGGCTTGATTCCATTTTACGCCTACAACCGGGAAATAACGGAATCCTGCATATCTTAAATAATAGTCAACATATGGATCATTAAAAGCGAGCTTAGATCTCCAAACCAAGGTATCCGGTAATGCTTTTCTATATGCAATGCCTCCATCAACTTTGGTTGAGTCAGTGGTTAAATAATACAAATACTCCAACCAGTGGATATTTGCCACTTCCGTTTCATCCATGTAGAAGGAAGCTACTGAAACCGTTCTTTCTACGTTATCACGAGTGGACATAATATCTTCTTCAAAAGAGCCTAACACCGTCCGGCCACCTTCTATAAAGAGCATATTTGGAGCATCTGGCTGCTCATTATAAGGCTGAACTTCAAACCCCTCGGCCTTATCTCGTGTATACTTGAGACCTGTGGCGGTGCTCAAAGCACCTGGGTTTTGTGCTGTAGGCCTTCCACCCTTCTTCAAAAAGCAGGAGGAAACTAAAAATGACAGCGCAACTAAGAATAAAAAAGACTTGGAATACTTCATTTGCTTATGGTTATGAATCAAAGGAACCGCTAATATAAAAAGATAAATACATGTTTTCCAAAGGGTAGCAATATTTTGATAAATCTTCTATAGAACCAAAATGTCACAATTTAACTTCTAACGATACTGACTTACACAATATTGCAATTCCATTTTGGGATAAAAATTCCCAATTCCTCCTTTGAATTTATGAATTAAGCCCAAAATAGGTTGATTATCTAATGGCACGATATTGCTAACAATTGTTCGAAAACACTCATTTATGGGAACTATTGAAAATTTTAGGATTTCTTCATTTGAAAAGAAATGTGATTTGGTAATTGCCAATTCCAATTACATCACCTGCAGAATGCTCGGTGACGCAAAAGTGTATCTTTACCATACTGGCGAGTTTTTTATTGAAGTATATTATTCATCTAAGTACAAAAAGGTCCTTCTGATTAATGCCTTTGATAATCAAGAAGGGTTAGCTCCTTATGTTGTTAATGTTTCATTAACCGACTTAAGGCTCTGATGACATAATGGTAAGAGCATATCCATGGCGGCTTGAACAGATGTAATATTATCAATGTTTAAGATTGGCTTGCCCGTAATCTCTTTTACTCTGCATCTTTTTGAATGCGATTGAACGAAAGCAATAATTTTTCCAAAAACATCAGATTTAAAATAGTCGTCTTTGCCAGAAACAAAGTAGGCTCGCATTTTCTCGTTTTTCAAACTTATCTTTTCAAAACCTAGTTCTTCTCCTATCCAACGCAATCGCACTGAGTTGATTAGCTGCTCCACCGAGCCCGGCAATGGCCCGAAACGATCTTTTATTGAATCCGTAAATTTTTGCAACGCCTCTTCATTTTTGATGCTGTCCAATGAGGCATAGAGTTGCAAACGTTCACTTGTATTGTTGATATACGTATCCGGTATTAAAATTTCTAAATCTGTTTCAATAATGCAGTCTTTAACAATTAACTTGGCTTTCGCAGTGAGTTCTTCGGCAAACAGATCTTTAAAATCCGTCTCCTTTAATTCCTGAATGGCATCATCCAGAATTTTATGGTACGTATCAAAACCTAAATCTGTTATAAATCCAGTTTGTTCAGCTCCCAATAAATTTCCCGCACCCCGTATATCTAAATCGCGCATGGCCACTTTAAACCCATCACCTAATTCAGAAAATTCTTCCAAAGCGGCTAGTCTTTTGCGCGAATCCGATGATAATACTGAGGTAGGTTGAGTGAGCAAATAACAATAAGCTTTTTTATTAGATCGGCCTACTCGACCGCGCATTTGATGCAAATCACTTAAGCCAAATAAATGGGCTTGATTGATCATAATGGTATTCGCATTGGGAATATCCAATCCAGACTCAATAATATTAGTCGAGACTAACACATCATACTCACCTTCAATAAATTTTACCATCACTTTTTCCAGCTTATCACCATCCATTTGGCCATGGGCTATGCCTATGCGAGAATCCGGTACCAATTTAAAAATGACATTTGCAATCTGGTCAATGTCACTGATGCGGTTATGAACAAAGAATACTTGTCCTCCTCTTCGCAATTCCTTGCTTACTGCATCGCGAATAATTATTTCATCAAAAGTATGAAGCTCGGTAGTTACCGGTTGACGATTGGGTGGAGCGGTAGCAATGATGCTCAAGTCGCGTGCTCCCATTAACGAAAAATGCAGCGTACGGGGAATGGGTGTGGCGGTGAGTGTTAGAACATCTACATTCACCCTTAACTCTTTCAGCCGGTCTTTCACTTTTACACCAAACTTTTGCTCTTCATCAATCACCAGCAAGCCAAGGTCTTTAAACTCTACATCTTTACTAACCACGCGGTGCGTTCCAATGATAATATTTACCTTCCCTTCTTTTACTTCCGATAATATTTGCTTGATTTCCTTTTCTGTTTTGAATCTGGAAACATATTCGATTCTAACTGGAAAGTTGGCCAGACGTTCAGAAAACGTTCTGTAATGTTGCATCGCTAAAATAGTAGTAGGTACTAATACAGCCACTTGCCTTCCCTCGGTGGCTGCTTTGAATGCCGCACGAATGGCTATCTCTGTTTTGCCGAAACCTACATCTCCGCACACCAATCGATCCATTGGGTGTGGTAGCTGCATATCGCGCTTGACATCTTCGGTAGCCTTAGCCTGATCTGGGGTGTCCTCATAGATAAATGAAGATTCTAATTCTGCTTGTAAGAATCCATCTTCCGCATAAGCAAAACCTGGCGCTCCTTTTCTCTTCGCATATAGATCGATCAGTTCTTTGGCAATGTCTTTAACTTTTTTCTTTGCCTTCGCCTTCTTACTCTCCCACTCTCCACTCCCTAATTTGCTTATAGCCGGAGCCGCACCTTCTTTGCCTGAATATTTCGAGATCTTGTGTAGCGCATGAATGCTTACATATAATAAGTCATCATCTCGGAAAATAAGGCGAATGGCTTCTTGTTCTTTGCCATTCACTTCCTTTTTTTCTAACCCGGCAAACTTACCAATCCCATAATCAATATGAGTTACAAAATCTCCGGGTTGTAATGTTTGTAATTCCCGAAAAGTCAACGCTTTCGACTTAGAGAATTTCTCCTTGGATTTATAGCGATGGTAACGTTCAAAAATTTGGTGATCGGTATAACAAACTACTTTCAATACCGGATCGATGAATCCTTGTCTGAGCGAAAACTCTAATGTTTGAAATTTCAATTCGGGATGAATTTCTTCAAATACTCCGTGCAATCTCTCCGCTTGTTTCGGCTGCTCTGCCGCAATAAAATTTACAAATCCCTGTTGTTGGTAATCCAATAAATTGGCTGCTAACAATTCAAAGTTTTTATTAAAAGATGGTTGTGCCGAAGAAGTGAACTCAAATACCTTTGAGGGTTCATTCAAAAATCGAGAGCCAAATTCAATCCGTGCAAAACCAGAAAGTCGGTGAATAAAATCAGGTAGTGGATCAAAGAGGTTATGTGGCTCAAGGACTACTTTGACATTACCGCTTTCGCGTAAAATACTTTCAAACCCCTCGCTTGCTTTATCAAAACATTTCCCAACTATGTCCTGAGTCTGCTTCGCATCTTTCATCCAAATGCGGGTAGAAGAAGAAATAAATTCAAAAATGGATTGTCTTTCTTCCTGCATTAACCGAGTCTGTACATTCGGCATCAAGCTGACTTTATTCAACACTTCAACAGAAAGTTGAGAGCCTGGATCAAAACTCCGAATGGTATCTACCTCATCGCCAAACAACTCAATCCTATAGGGAAGCTCATTGGCAAATGAGAAGACATCAATAATACCTCCTCGGATCGCAAACTGACCCGCTTCAAAAACAAAATCTGTTTTTTCAAAATCGTAGGTGTGAAGAAATTCTTCTAAAAATTCGCGATCTAACTGCTCTCCTTTCTTAACAATAAATGTATTGGAAGCCAGTGATTTTTTCGTAATCACTTTCTCAGACAACGCTTCCGGATAGGTAACAATGATATTCCCGTCAGGCTGATTACTAAGTTGACTTAGAACCTCTGCGCGCATCAGCACATTGGCGTTCTCCACTTCGTCATATTCATAGGGACGTTTGTAAGACATGGGGAAAACCAAGATCTCTTTTTCCCCCAACAAATTTTGAAGATCATTCGAGAAAAATGCAGCCTCCTCCTTATCATGAAGAATAACCAAATGATTTGCCCGAACACTTTTATGGACAGCTGCCAATACTACGGCATCTAAACTTCCATGAAGACTTTTAATGTGAATGGTGTGTGATTGGGACGTACGTATCCCCTCAGCAATTGTTTGTAGATAGCCGTCTGTGCGATACAGAGAAATAAAATCAGATGCCTTCAATCCAGAAAATCAGGGGGCAAATATAGGGAAGTTTAAAATTGAAATATTAAAAGTTTGAATTTGATCTCTGCTGTTAGTTGTTAGTACCTTTGAATCATGTTTTATGTTAAAAACTTATTCCTTCTGTTATCCTTAAGCTGCCTGGTGGGTTTGTTTATTGGATTAATAAAGCCCTGGATTATGTTGTGGTGGGAAGACACACAAAATCGTAAAAAGGTTATTCAAGTGTATGGCTTGTTGGCAGTTATATTTGCCATCGTGTATTATGGGCTGCAGTTCATTTAATTCGGGTAGCTAGCAGCACAAATTTTCTCTGCTCTCCACTACAACCGATTACAAACTTTTCTCCCCCATCATTTAAGTTTAGTTTCTTTTTTAGTTGATCCGCGGACATCGGGTAATTACGTGTGACAACGTTCGCTTTTCGATCTGGCAAAAGATTTTTCCATTCCGCTGAATTTGGGTTAATCCTGATAATCTTAAAAGCACGACCCGGAAAATCATAGACCGGCTCACGGGAAGTATAAAAATGAGTGTTCGTGCTTATTTTAAATACCCCGCTTCTGGTTGCAACCAATTTAAAGGCACCAGATTTTAAAATTGCCGCATTCGGTTCATACAAATATTCAAGTGGGTCTGAAAAGGTTGATTCTGCCGCTCGTTCTTCTGACAAATAAAAAGAAAACCGTTGAACAACTTCTCCTGACTTGTTAAGATCGACTCCTATTATGGCCGGTTCCTGACTATAATCTTTATGTGCGAAAAAGAGCACCTCCTTGCATTCATTCCCTACCGAGACAACAAAGACTTGTGCTACATGCTTAATTTCTAAAAGCCCTTGTTGGATGTCTAAGAGAGGTGATGCTTTAATTAAAATAAAATCTGTGCGCTCAAAAAGTAATGATTGAAGTGCTACAACATTTGGTGTGGTGTCAACCAATCTAAAAAGTTTTCTCTTGTCTTCATCTCTTCGAGATGGATCTATATAGATCAGATCAAATTTTAATTTTATTGTATCCAAAAACTCTTCCGCTTTCTGTTGATAATATTGAACATTGGTGGCCTGCTGAATAGCGTAGTTGTGTTTAGTGATGTCAAGTAATTCACCATATGGCTCAACGCAATGAACCTCTTTAAAAAATCTGGAAAAAAAGAAACTATCGACTCCAAAGCCTGCAGTAAGATCAGCTACATTATTTTTACTCCTTATCGCATCAGCTATAATCCTGCACCTGTATTGGGCAGTTGCTTCTGAAGAGCTTTGCTCAATGTTGATTGAGGGGGGATACACAATCCCTTTGGTTTGAAACCAGGTTGGTAACTTGTATTTGGCTTTCCTTCTTCCAACAAGCTGCTGTGCAATAAGTATAAACGATATCCCAAAAAGCTCCTTGTGTTTTAGCAAAAGACTCGCTTCATCTTGTCCCTCATTGTCAAAGATAAAATCCTGAACTTCTCGGCTTACAATTTTAGCTTGCGTCTCCGCATTCATTTACAAGTGCGTTAATTCGATTTTACTAAATTCCACTTCAGCACCTTCCGCCTGAATGGCAATTTGACCTTTACTGGCTGTACAGTTATTGCCTTTATTTACTAACTGACCATTTACCCAAACTGTCACTGACTTTTCAAAACATTCAATCCCCATTTCATTCCATTCTCCGGCAGACTTTTCGCTGTTATCTGTTAAATTTAAAATTCTTCGTTCTTTTCCTTCAACGGTTCCCCATGTCTCCTTCAGTCCCCTCCTTTTTTCCATGTCGGGTACTTCAATATCTTCACGTATACACCAAAAGTCACCTGCATTTTCATGCATCATTTGCACTTCCAAAGATTGAGGAAACATTTTGTACAATGCTCTTGGTATTGAAGCATGTACCAACACTCCACAGTTTCCTGGCTTTCCGGCAAATCTATACCGGACGCTTAATCTATAATTGCGAAAAATGGAATCCGTAATGAGGTGTCCGGCTGGCATACCCAAACTAACCAACAATCCATTGCGCACAATGAATGGAGAAGTTGCTGATTTACTAGTGTCCATCTCAGGCACATCGATATGCCATCCGGAAAGATCCTTTCCATTGAAAAGTTGTATGGATGACTTTGTACAAGAGGTTAATGCAATGAGTAAAATGTAAAATGAAAAATAGAAGCTTTTGTTAGTTAGATTTTTCATACTATCTACTGTTTCGTTTCTTATATACCAATTTGCGAATGTAAGGGATTTAGTTTCCTCTAAGGATC
>JANPBK010000101.1:0-3465 GCA_031430395.1 Cyclobacteriaceae bacterium | reverse complement strand
TAAACTGGCGCTCCAGTTTTTCGATCCCAAATGACTGTCGTCTCGCGTTGGTTAGTAATGCCGATGGCCACAATTGATTTTGGCTCCACGTGGTTTTCTGAAATTAATTTTTGCAGTACTCCAAGTTGCGTACTCCAAATTTCATTGGCATTATGCTCTACCCATCCCGGTTGCGGAAAAATCTGTGTAAACTCTTGCTGCGCCATTCCAATGATGGACCCTTTTTCATCAAACAATACTGCGCGTGAACTGGTAGTGCCTTGATCGAGAGCGATGATGAATTTAGACATAAGACATTAGACGTAAGACATTAGACATAAGACGTTAGACATAAGACGTAAGATCGTTTCAGAAATAATAGCTATACGAAAAGCGCTTGATAAATTAAAGTTCCGAGTATGCCACCTATAATTGGCCCTAGAACGGGTATCCACGCATAACTCCAATCTGATTTTCCTTTGCCATGTATTGGCAAAATGAAATGAGCAATGCGTGGACCTAAATCACGTGCCGGGTTAATTGCAAAACCGGTAGTACCTCCTAAGCTAAGTCCAATGGAAATAATCAATAACCCAACTACTAAAGGGTTTAATCCTTGTGAAAATTCATTAGCTCCCAAAAACAATAGCCCTAAAATTAAGACCATGGTAGCAATAATTTCGCTCACCAAATTGGTAAATGGACTTCGAATCGCAGGTGCATTACAGAACACTCCGAGTTTGGCTGCTTGATCGTCTGTTCTTTTCCAATGCGGCAAGTAATGAAGCCACACTAAAGTGGCCCCGGCTATTGCACCACAAAATTGAGCGGCTACATACCCCACCACTTGGTTCCAGGGAAAACTACCATGCATAGCCATAGCAATTGTTACGGCCGGATTAAGATGTGCTCCACTTATTTTGCCTACCGCATAGATAGCCAACGTCACCGCTAGCCCCCACCCCATCACAATGGTGAGCCATCCTGCGTTTTCAGATTTAGTTCCCTTTAAAACAACAGCTGCCACCACTCCATCGCCTAACAAAATCAGCAATAGGGTTCCAAAAAATTCTGCTACATATGGGCTCATAAATTATTGATTTAATGTCCTCCACCCGAAGGTAAAATTGTCTCGTTTGATTCAACAGCTTGCACTCTATTTGTAACGAGCGAAGCAATCAGTAACAAAATGCCTGCAAAACTGATAGCCATGCCCGGGTCTCCTCCTAAAAAATTCTTGTAGACAAATCCAAATGAAAGTGTTTGAAGGATCATCGGTATTACAATCATCATGTTGATAATACCCATATAAACTCCATATCGTTCTTTCGGAATGCTACCTACCACCATAATGTAAGGTACCCCCATCATACTTGCCCAGGCTACGCCAAATCCAATCATAGGGGCAAAAAGAAAATACTTATCGTGAATATGAGGCATCATTAACAAACCAATTCCAGCTGCAGCCAGACAAATCATATGGACATACTTGGCACTGAATTTTTTTACCAACCAAACTAACACAAAGGCAGAGAGGAAGGTGACAATATTATAAAAACCATTTACGAGTCCGGTCCAGCCCACGGCTTCACTATACAATTCCATACTTTGCCCGGGGCTTGTATTCCACACGGACTTGGCAATGCTCAACGAGATAAATTGAAAATAACAGAACATGGCATACCATTGAAAGAGATATACCAGAGATAACTGCCACAATACCTTCGGCATATCTTTGATGGCTGAAAATATTTCTATGATGGGTGCCAACAAACCTTTCGGCTGAGCGCGAAGTTCCCTTAACTCGTCTTCGGTTGGTGGAATTTCAGGCGTAGTAGATACCGACCACCAAACAGAGCCTATCGAGCAAACAGCACCTACGAAAAAAGAGCCAAATACCCAATAAGGAATTCCACTTTGGCCATCGGCCGCAGTAGTAGATCCGGAAATTATTTTTTGAAAGAAATAAATTGAAAGGTTGGCCAATGTAATTCCTAAACCGGTAAAAAAACTTTGCGTTAAAAAACCTGTGGGTCGTTGATTGTCCGGGAGCTTATCGGCAATAAAAGCACGATACGGTTCCATCGCAGTATTGTTTGCTGCATCCAAAATCCAAAGTAGTCCGGCTGCCATCCATAAGGCGCTGCTGAATGGAAAAAGAAAAAGACACAGACTACAGAAAATAGCACCGATCAAAAAATAAGGTTTTCTTCTCCCCCATCTTGGCGACCAGGTTTTGTCACTCATCGCACCAATGATAGGTTGTATCAATAGGCCTGTCATGGGGCCTGCTAAATTCAGCAACGGCAGGTCGTCAGGGTTTGCATGCAGGAATGTATAGAGCGGGTTAATGGCACTTTGTTGGAGCCCGAAGCTGTATTGAATTCCGAAGAACCCCACATTCATATTAATGATTTGCGAGAAGGTGAGTTGGGGTTTTGGAATGTTCATTTAGGTTTCGTTAACCGATTAAAGTTGACGAAAGGAAATGGAAGAAACAAGACCTAATTGGGTATTTCAATTTTTGAAAGCCGTGTTCTTTTAGCCTTATCTGAGTTCTAAAACCCACATGGTTTTAACAGGAATTTTAACCTTGCTAGTCAGATCAAAAGAGTTATCGCCAAGAATATTTTTTGCTTTCGAAAAACCAACAGTACGCTCGCTATACTTGGTAAAATCGACTTCCATTTCCTTCTCACCTGTATTCATCACACACATGATCGTCTGTTGATCATCATAACGGAAATACACATACAATCCATCCTTCGGAACATATTGCATCATCTTTCCTGTTTTTAAGGCCGATGACTGCTTTCTGTAATTCGCCAATGTCTTTACCAAAGATTGGACGGAAACTTCGTTATCCGTCAAGCCTGCGCCTGTAAATGCATTTTTCTTATCGCCCGTCCAGCCACCCGGAAAATCCAATCGTACCCATCCATCCGGATTGGTAAAACCCTTCATGATAATTTCAGTTCCATAATACATCTGGGGAATGCCTCTGCATGTAAGCAACCATTGAATTCCCATTCTTTGCTTCGCTACATCTTCTCCTACTACAGAAAAGAAACGACTTACGTCATGATTGTCCAAAAACAAAACATTGCGCGTAGCATCTTTGTAGAGGTAGTCAAAGGCAAGTGTAGTATACAACTTATTCACTCCTTCTGTCCAACCGAAGGGTTGGGTTAAAGCGGGTACAATACCATAGTCACGAGTTTGAAAATCTGTTGCCCCTTGTAAATTGCTTTTGAACGGTGCATCTACTTTGTTCTCCACAAAATAGGATTGCGAGGGCACTCCGTGCACCCATAGCTCTCCAAAAATCGTTAGTTTCGGATATTCCGCATACAAGGTCGCATTACAACGATTCATAAAATTCAAATCATTGTACAAATACGTATCTACCCTCCAGCCATCCACACCAAATTCTTCTACCGACCAGATTGCATGTTGAATCAGATAATTCGCAACATACGGATTGGT
>JANPBK010000100.1:0-9964 GCA_031430395.1 Cyclobacteriaceae bacterium | reverse complement strand
AAGATGGAACTGCAGAAAATCCGGTGACACAAATATCTCTCAGTGATGCTTTGAAAATTGAACCTGACTTTTCTGTAGGTGAAGAAACCTATGAGGAAGTGAGTATAGAAAGTTTCGGTCGCAGAGCTATTCTTGCGGCGCGTCAGGCTTTGGTTCAACGTATCATGGAGTTGGAAAAAGACGAAGTTTATAAAAAATATAAGGATCGCGAAGGCGAGATCATCACCGGCGAAGTTTATCAGATCTGGAAAAAAGAGATTCTTTTATTGGATGATGATGGCAATGAATTGATCCTGCCAAAAAATGAAATGATAGCGGCAGATAATTACAAAAAAGGAGAGACTTTAAGAGCTGTAGTAAGAAAAGTAGATTTCCGCAATAGTAATCCTGTTGTTATTGTATCGAGAACAGACCCTAAATTTTTAGAAAAATTATTAGAACAAGAGGTTCCTGAAGTATTCGACGGATTGATCGTGATCAAAAAGATCGTTCGTGCACCAGGTGAAAGAGCAAAGGTTGCTGTGGAATCTTATGACGACCGCATTGATCCGGTTGGAGCCTGCGTGGGAATGAAAGGCTCCCGTATTCATGCCATTGTGCGTGAATTGCAAAATGAAAATATTGATGTGATCAACTACACAGAAAATTTAGAGCTTTATATTCAGCGTGCGCTTAGTCCGGCTAAAATTGTCTCCATCAAAGTTGACAAAGAGAATAGTCGTGTTGCCGTCTTCTTAAAACCAGATCAGGTATCATTAGCTATTGGCAAAGGGGGATTAAACATTAAGCTGGCAAGTCGTTTGGTTGGAATGGAAATAGATGTATTCCGTGAAAACGATACGCAAGTGGCGGAAGAAGATGTTGACCTGGAGGAATTCAGTGATGAAATTGAAAGCTGGGTAATTGATGAGTTAAAGCGGATAGGATTAGACACGGCTAAGAGCGTATTGAATCTGAATAAAGAGGAAATCGTTCGCAGAACAGACCTGGAGGAAGAAACTGCAGAAGCAGTATTAAACGTGCTAAAAAAGGAATTTGAATAAGGCACAACGAATAAGAATGGGCATTTAATCAGTAAAAAAGCAGATATTTGAGCATGGTTGAGGAAAAATCAGTACGGTTAGGGCAAGCATCACGAAAACTGAACGTGGGGCACAATACCATTTTGGATTTTCTAGCCAAAAAAGGTGTTAGTGTTGAGAATAACCCCAATGCCAAGCTTACTGCGGAGCAATTCGCTATGCTGGCTAAAGAATACGCCTCCTCTGCCTCTGAGAAATTAGAAGCCTCAGGACTTACCATCGGCATGAAGCCTGCTGAAAATTTGGCTCCCAAAATAGAGCATGAAGTACATCGCAAAAAAGCAGACGATGAAGAAAGTGTCTTAATTAAAAATTTAGGCTCTAAAGATATTGTCAAGCATAAAGAAGAGGCGAAACCAGAAAAAGTAGAATCCGAAAAACCAAAACTGGAGGGCATCAAAGTACTTGGCAAAATAGAGCTTCAAAAAGAACCTAAGAAAAAAATCAAGGAAGAGGCACCGATCGCCAAGGTGGTAGAAGAAAAGAAGCCTGAACCCAAAATTGAAATTAAGCCTGAACCTGAAAAACAAGTAGAGCAAGAATTGATTAAAGCGAAAGCTGACCGTTTGCAAGGCTTGAAGGTGCTTTCTAAAATTGAACTTCCGGCAGAAAAGAAAACTCAGCCGGTTGCGTCCTCTGACCCCAATAAAACCAATCATCAAAAAAGACCGCGGAAGCGACTGCCTAATGCCAATGAACAGCGTGGACCTGGGCCTAGCTCGAGCCCAAGACCGCAAACCGGGCAAGGTCAAAAGCCATTTGTACGACAACCAAAACCAGAGCCTACCGATAAGGAGATTCAAGATCAGGTACGCGCAACCTTAGCTAAATTAAGCGGTGGTCAAAAGAAATTCTCTGGTGCGAAATACAGAAAAGAGAAACGTCAGGCGGTGTCTGATGCAGAGGATGAAAGATTACAGCAAGAGCAAGAATCTTCAAAGATTTTAAAAGTAACGGAATTCATTTCGGCCAACGATTTATCTTCATTGATGAACGTTACCGTAAATGATGTTATCTCTACGTGTCTGGGGCTCGGCATGTTTGTGTCTATCAACCAACGACTGGATGCAGAGGCGATCACGGTGATTGCCGATGAGTTTGGATACGAAGTACAATTTTCTTCTAGCGAAGAAGAAGAAGCATCCGATATGAAGCAAGATGCGGAGGAAGATTTACAACCACGCGCACCGATTGTAACCATCATGGGACACGTTGATCATGGTAAAACTTCCCTGCTTGATTTTATTAGAAATACTAAAGTTACCGCCTCTGAAGCAGGTGGAATTACTCAGCATATAGGTGCCTATGATGTAATGACAAAGAGCGGCAATAAAATTGCGTTCCTTGATACACCGGGCCACGAAGCATTTACCGCTATGCGCGCACGCGGTGCGAAACTTACAGACATTGCAGTCATCGTAGTGGCGGCTGATGATGATGTAATGCCCCAAACGAAAGAAGCCATCAATCACGCACAAGTAGCTGGTGTGCCGCTTGTATTCGCCATCAATAAAATTGATAAGCAAACGGCCAATCCGGAGAAGATCAAAGAATCTCTTTCCAAAATAAACATATTAGTAGAAGACTGGGGTGGAAAATACCAAAGTCAGGGTATTTCAGCCAAGACCGGACTAGGCATCGAAGAACTTTTAGAAAAAGTATTGTTAGAGGCCGAGTTACTCAACCTCAAAGCAAACCCGGATAAGTTTGCAGTTGGATCTATCATTGAAGCCGAGCTCGATAAAGGACGTGGTTATGTGACTACGTTGATGGTACAATCAGGCACTTTACGTGTAGGGGATGTAATGGTCGCTGGTTCCAACCATGGACGGGTAAAAGCCATGTTTGATGATACCGGAAAGAAAGTAATGGTCGCAGGACCTTCTACCCCTGTGCAGGTATTAGGCATGGATGGCGCTCCACAGGCAGGTGAAAAGTTTCAGGTTATGGAGACTGACCGTGAGGCGCGCGAGGTAGCTAATAAGAGAAGTCAAATTTTACGTGAGCAAAGCATTCGCACTAAGAAGCACATCACGTTAGATGAAATTGGAAGGCGGTTAGCCATTGGTTCTTTCAAGCAACTGAATGTGATCATTAAAGGTGATGTGGACGGATCCATTGAAGCATTATCCGATTCCTTGTTAAAACTTTCTACACCCAAGGTGGCTGTGAGTATTATTCACAAAGCGGTAGGACAGATATCAGAGTCAGACGTATTGTTAGCTTCTGCTTCCGATGCAATCATTCTTGGATTCCAGGTGCGTCCTTCCACTTCGGCACGGAGACTGGCCGATAATGAAGAAATTGAAATTCGATTGTACTCGATTATTTACGATGCCATCAACGAGATCAAGGCGGCCATGGAAGGCATGCTGGAAAAAGAGTTTGAAGAAGTCATTGTAGGCAATGCAGAAGTACGTGATGTATTTAAGATCACTAAAGTAGGTACTGTGGCAGGATGTATGGTTACAGATGGTTATGTGAAACGCAACAACCCAATCCGATTAATTCGCGATGGTATTGTGGTTTACTCTGGAGAAATGACCGCGTTGAAACGATTCAAGGACGATGCTTCCGAAGTAAAATCCGGTTTTGATTGCGGTATTAGTATCAAGAACTTTAACGACATCAATGCAGGTGATGTGATTGAGAGTTATGAAAAACGAGAGGTGAAGAAAGCAAAAGCTTAATTTTTCCTTCTATAAAATAAAAAAAGCCTGACCGAAATACGGTCAGGCTTTTTTATTAATTGTTGCTTTTAAAACTTTACTTCTGGCGCTTTTTCTGCACCTTCTGCAGATTTGAAGAAACCTTTCTCCACAAATCCTCCCAACTTAGCCACTAAGTTTCCGGGGAACCCTACGATAGCTGTATTGAACCCTTGTACCGCTTCGTTGAAACGCTTACGTGAAACGGAAATTCTGTTTTCTGTTCCTTCCAATTGTGCTTGCAAATCCAAAAAGTTTTGGTTGGCTTTTAGGTTTGGATAGTTCTCAGAAACTACTAACAATCTTCCCAAAGCAGAACTGATTCCGCTCTGTGCTTGTTGAAACTCCTGCAATTTGTCAGGTGTCAAATTAGTCGGATCAATCTTCACTTGCGTAGCACTTGCTCTTGCCTGAATGACATCTGTAAGCGTCTTCTGCTCAAAATCCGCATAGCCCTTTACAGTGCTCACCAAATTTGGAATTAGGTCAGATCTTCTCTGATAATCAGATTCTACATCGCCCCACGTTCTTTTCACTTCCTGATCTTTGGCAGCAATACCATTGTATTTACCAATCACCCAAAATATAAGGATAGCCAACAGACCTACCCACCAAAATTTCTTTAAAATCTCCATAACATGTTTTAGTTAATTTTCCGCAAAGGTAAAGGCTATTTGGCGTTTCAACAACTAAGCCGGCTGAGGTTATTTACAATTCAATCCTAAAAGTGCTTATTAAAATTTAACGATTACGTAGATCACAGCCGGCAGATTGAATTGAAATCTTGTAAAATCGCTCGAGTTCTCCGTATTACTGGTATTCGTTGTTAACCCAGTTCCGTTAAAAAACGTGTTAGAGGTAGAGGCGGTGACTTTTGTGGAGCCTGATCTGTAGTAATAATTTGCTTCTGTGCCCAATAGAATTCTGCTGGTAATTTGAAAATTCAACGTCACCCTGGGGCCCAATCCCCATGAGGAAGTGGTATTGGTTGTGGTAGAAACAAATCGAATAGCAGGATTTGTCGGATCATTATTTTGAATATTGGATGTTTCATTTCTTAAGTTGTCATGAACTATATCAAAACCCCAACTCACCATCCATCGTTTACCTACCATCGATTTTTTTTCTGCGCCTAAACGAAATGACAGGCTATTTATTTTCGTTTCTCTTTTGTTAGATGGATCTCCATCTGAAAACTCATTCACCGAAAAGCCCAATCCGGCATTAAAGCCCACGCCCGTTTTTTTTGAATTAACTGCATACGTAATAAGGTATGGGTTATCAATCGGTGTATTGGAGTTGCTGAAGTTGAAAATCTGCCTGATCAATTGATTCGCCTGAATGCCCAGGTAAAGAGTTGTATTTCTTTGCTTCGTGCTATCCGTTTGAGAAAATACGCCAAGCGAAATCAGGCTAAAAAGAAAAGTAAGCCGCCAACTATTTTTCGTCATTTACTTTTGAAGGGGTTTGCAAATTTAGGATCTGTAGCTACCTCATAATCTGTTAGCGTATGTAGAAAAGCAATGAGCGCTTGCCTCTCTGATTCTGAGATAGACATTTTTCGAGCCATTCCATTTCCATCGCGAAGTCGCATGTCCAGGTTTGGATGTGTAGCAATCTTATCACTATAATGTTCCATCACTTCTTCCAGCGTAGAAAATCTTCCATCGTGCATGTAGGGCCCGGTTAAAGAAACATTGCGAAGCGATGGAATTTTGAATTTGCCTGCATCCGTTGCATTTCCGGTCGTTTTTGAAAGTCCTTCATCCGAATAAATATCATTGAGTCCTATGTTGGCGAAACCACCGCCAAAAATCGCATAGCCATTAGGCATTTCCACCTGGTGGCAAGAATTGCAATCATACTTTTCAAAAAATAAACTTCTACCCTTTAATTCCAATGCTGACAATGGGGTGCCTCCGGCTCTGGCCTTATCTAGTTTTGTATGATCTGTATGAATACTATTCACAAATGAAGTTAACGCGTCCGCAATTTTTTGAGGAGTGATATCATCTGATTCATAGGCTTTTTTAAAAAGTGGTTTGTAGTAAGGGATGGTCATTAGTTTTTCTGCTAACTTCGGAATATCAGAAATCCCCATTTCAATGTGATTCAGTACCGGCCTTAACACCATTTTATTCAGCTCCTGTTCGCGGCCATCCCAAAACAATCTTTGGCCAAAGCCGGGAAAAAACCTGTCCCCCTCCTTGATTCCGACCTCGCCTACAAAAGAAACAAACGAACCCAAATTTTGAATGGGCATAGAATTACGAAGTGTCAGTTGGTTATCAAACCCGCGACTGAAAGCAACATTATCTGCAAACCCAAAGGCCTGTTTGTGACAAGAGCCACATGAAACGGAATTATTGATCGATAGCGATTTGTCGTAAAATAAGACCCTCCCTAATTCCGGTAAATTGTTATTCGCCCCCTCAAAGTCAAAGTATGTGGCAGGTTGTGCCGGGAGATCCAGATAAGAAGCTTTTATCGGAGCCTCTTCCTTCTTACAAGCAAAGAGGCATGCAACTCCTAAAACAAAATAAATTGCTTTCATATTACTAAAGGTAAAAAAAAAGTGTGACTAATTGCTTAGACACACCTTCCTTAAAAAGAGTTGTAACCCTACTTAATAAACCAGGCTTTTTTCCATTAGAAATTCAGCAATCTGTACTGCATTTGTGGCTGCCCCTTTGCGAAGATTATCTGAAACAATCCACATATTCAGCGTATTCGGCTGTGATTCATCCCTTCTTAAACGGCCAACAAACACTTCATCTTTACCATGAGAGTTAATAGGCATTGGGTAGATATTGTTTTTTACATCGTCTTGCACAATGATGCCCGGTGCTCCTTCCAAAATTTCCCGGATTTCCTTCAAATCAAAATCAGCATGAAACTCCACGTTAACGGCTTCAGAATGTCCGCCAATAGTAGGGATGCGGACGGTTGTACTGGTGATACCTATAGAATGATCATCCAATATCTTATGGGTCTCATGAACCATCTTCATTTCCTCTTTCGTGTAGCCATTATCAAGGAATGAATCGATATGAGGCAATGCATTCATATCAATTTTGTGTGGATATACCTTCATCCCATTAGCTATTCCCTGCCTTTCTTCCATCATTTGCTGCACGGCATCTTTACCCGTTCCAGTTACTGATTGATAGGTTGAAACAACTATGCGTTTGATCTTATATTTTACATGAAGAGGTGCCAGAGCCATTACCATTTGGATAGTGGAACAATTGGGGTTGGCAATAATACGATCCTCCATTTTTAAAACATGGCCATTAATTTCCGGTACTACCAATTTCTTGGTAGGATCCATCCGCCAAGCAGAGGAATTATCAATGACGATCGTTCCTTTTTCCGCGAACTTAGGCGCCCACTCTAAAGAAGTATTTCCTCCTGCTGAAAAGATGGCGATGTCTGTGGCCAGATCCACCGCTTCTTGCATTCCTATTATTGAATATTCCCTTCCTTTAAACGTTATCTTTTGTCCAACTGATTTTGCGGAAGCCACTAAATACAATTCGTCAAACTCCACATGACGTTCATCCAATACCCTTAAGATTTCCTGGCCCACTAATCCGGTAGCGCCTACGACTGCTATTTTCATTTTAATTTATTAGTTAAAGAAAACAAAAATACTATTTTTGATATGAAACATGAGGCTATTCGTCACAATTGGTCTTCTACTTTTTTCTGCACTCGTTTGTAATGGGCAGCTGATCGATGATTTCTCGGATGGTGAATATTTTAATAGCCCAACTTGGGGACCCGACAACCCAATCAATTGGACAATAGTCGGAGGGCAGTTAAGATCCAATTCAGCTGTGGCCAGTTCCACGTTTTACATAACCACCTTTTCTTCTCAGGTATTAAATGCACAATGGGAATTCTCTGTGAATCTTCCGTTCAATACCTCGAGTGCGAACTTTGTGGATATATTTCTTGTCTCTTCCAATGCCAATCTCACCGGGCCATCCGTTAACGGCTACTTTGTACGCATTGGAGGTACACCAGATGAAATTAGCTTATACAGCACTAGCAACGGGCTTAACAATATTTTGATCAACGGAACAGATGGTCTTACGAACACTTCGAACAACACTTTAAAAATCAAAGTCACTCGCGATGCGGCCAATCTTTGGAAATTGGAGCGAGACATAACAGGTATAGGTAACTCCTATGTGACGGAAGGAATGGCAACTGATAATTCATTTACTACAACTTCCTTTTTTGGTATTCGAATTACACAATCAACCGCCAGTTTTTTCTCTAAACACTTCTTTGATGATTTTTATGTCGGGCCCATTATTTCAGACCTTACTCCCCCGGTTCTTAATTCCATAACGGTCGATTCATCTACCGAAATCAGTTTATTGTTCAATGAAATTCTTGATGTTGTCTCCTCTCAAATTACCAGTAATTATTCGGTCAACAATCTAATCGGTAATCCGGTAAGCGCTGTGTTACAATCCGATCTAAAAACTGTTAAACTTACTTTCAACAAAGCATTTGCCAATGGCATCGTCAACTTGTTAACGCTATTTAGCATAAAAGATTTGGCTGGAAATTCGATGGCATCTACTCAACAAAACTTTTTGTTTTTTCAGGCTGTGCCAACCAAAACTAAAGACCTCATTATTACAGAAATCTTTGCGGATCCCTCCCCTCAGATTGGATTGCCTGATTTTGAATATATCGAAATCTTCAATCGAAGTGCTAACCCAATAGATATGAACGGATGGAAATTAGCCGATGCGACAACGACAGCTACTTTTGCTTCACACATTATTTTGCCTGGCGAATATTGGATCGTTACTTCCACTTCTTCCCTTTCCAAATTTACTCCTTTTGGAAAAACCATCGGGTTAACCAATTTCCCCACATTGAATAATGATGGCGATTTATTGACTTTAAAAAGCACCAACACAATTGATTCCGTTAACTACAGCCTAGGTTGGTATCAAGATGAAGATAAGCAAGTAGGTGGATGGTCACTGGAACTAATCGACCCGGAAAATACCTGCGGTGAAGCGAATAACTGGACAGCGTCCAATAGTCTGATAGGGGGATCACCTGGAAAGTCCAATTCTGTACTTGCTAACAAGCCAGACCTTACTGGTCCTAAACTTTTATCCATAGTGGCCGCTCAACCAAATCAACTACTTCTTTCCTTCGATGAAAAATTAGAAAAACCATTAGGGCTTGTTGATTTTCTTATCTCACCTTCCATTCCTATTTCAACCTACTATATCAATAATTCTTCTCTGACAGAAATTAAATTAGAATTGAGTCAGGTGTTGACCCTTCGTCAGCTATACCACCTGCAGGTTACCAACCTAAGAGATTGTGCGGGTAATTTTATCCAATCTGATTTTAATAAACTTGATTTTGCCTTGCCTGAAGTTGCAGATAGTTTAGACTTCGTTATCAACGAAATTTTATTTAACCCACGTCCCGGTGGAGTTGATTTTGTAGAGGTTTATAATAATTCTCCCAAGTTCATCAATCTTAAAAATTTTAAAATTGCCAATTATGAAAACCGCGTCATCAAAAACGCTAAAATCATTTCATCTGATTTTATTTTGACTCCTTTTTCTTTTGTTGCCTTTACTACCGATCCTTCCATACTAAAAACCCAATACTTATTGGGTATCGATAAAAACTTTTCGAAAATTGATTTGCCTGGATTCAATGATGATGAGGGGTCAGTCGCACTGATGAATGAAAAGGGAAAGATCATCGATTATTTATTGTATTCAGATCAATATCATTCAAAACTATTGAAAGACAAGGAAGGGGTTTCTTTGGAGCGAATTTCAGTTTCATCAAATAGCCATGAGGCAAGCAATTGGAAATCCGCAAACGCATCCTCAGGTTTTGCAACACCAGGATATATCAATTCAAATTCTCGTCCTGAATCTACCCTAAATGAAAACGCTGTTCTTATTGAACCCGAAATCTTTTCAACGCGACTAATTGGACAAGATTTTACCAAAATCAATTATCACTTTGATCAGAGTGGCTTCGTGGCAAATGTAAAAATACTTGATCAACAAGGTCGCCTTATTAAAACCATTGCCAACAACCAGACACTTGGCTATGAGGGATTCCTTCGATGGGATGGCGACCGGGATGATGGATCAAAAGCTCGGATAGGTT
>JANPBK010000099.1:0-8982 GCA_031430395.1 Cyclobacteriaceae bacterium | reverse complement strand
GGCTCTTTTATGTCTGCCTATCAACGGCCGTATTTGGGATGAGTGGAGCACTCCTTTTTCTTGAATATTCAACCTATAATACCGGTAAAAAAAATACTCAGCTTATTACAGAGATGAGTCAGAAGGCGTCTCAAATTGCGTTGAATGAAAAAAAATTGAGCGACTATATTGCTGAAATTGAAGGTAGTAAGAAGGAGGGTGAAAAGCGACAATGGGCTTCTAATGGCATCGCCCAATTTGCAGACATCTTGAGAGCCAACCATCGAGATAGTCAAACTATGTATGATACGATTATATCTAATCTGGTAAAATATGTAGGGGCCAATCAAGGTGCCTTGTTTTTAATGGAAGGAGACATTGAAGATCGGTCGTTGGAGTTAGTTGCTGCATATGCCTATGATCGAAAGAAATATTTACAAAAGAAAATAAAAGTGGGTGAAGGGGTATTAGGTCAGGCCGTACTTGAAAAATCTCCTGTTTTCTTAACGGAGATACCACATCAATATGTGCAAATTACCTCTGGCTTAGGGGACGCACCTCCTCGATCCTTACTGGTTTCTCCCCTTATTGTCAATGAGGAAGTTTATGGCGTTCTTGAGTTAGCATCATTTCAAAAGTTTGATCAACATGTACAAGAATTCGTGACTCGAATAGGTGAGAGCATTGCCTCCACGATTTCTACCGTACGAATAGGCGATAAAACAAAAAATCTCCTCGAAGAATTACAACAACAAACTGAGGAAATGAAATCGCAAGAAGAAGAAATGCGACAAAACATGGAAGAATTAGTAGCTACCCAAGAAGAGATGCAACGTAAAGAACAAGAGTATCTACATCGTATTGCTGAATTAGAACAAGGAAATTTTAGTCAATCGTATAACTAATCTCTCCATTCTTTCCATCTTTCAATTGAACGCCAATGGCCTGTAGGTCATCACGGATTTTATCGGATAACATATAGTTGCGGTCGGCTCTTACTTTCTTGCGCAATTCTATTAATACGTTGATCGTTCCTTCTAATAGATGGTTGTTCGTACTTTGATCTTCCATCAGCCCAAGCACGTTTTCCATAAATCCTATGTAGGTAGATTTTAATTTCTCAAAAGTAATTTCATCCATTTCACCTGTAGACGTATTGCCCGATTTAAGATCATTAATCCGGGAGGCCATTTCAAATAGGACGGCCAAGGTTTTTGCCGTATTGAAATCATCGCTCATGTTTTTGAAACATTCGGCTGTTAAGCGATTGATTTCAGTAACAAGTTCTGTATTGATGTTATCGACCTTGGTGTAATTTATCGCCTTGATAGCAATTAATGCTGCGTTCAGTTTGCGGTAGCCTTTTTCAGCAGCACCCAACGCCTCATTAGAAAAATCCAACGTGCTACTATAATGAGATTGAAGCATAAAAAAGCGAACTGACATAGGGCTGTATGCTTTATCAAGCAGGGGATGGTCTCCTGCAAACAGTTCTCTTGGTAAAAATGAATTGCCCTTGGATTTGCTCATTTTCTCCCCATTGACGGTAAGCATATTGGAGTGCATCCAATAGCGAACGGGGGAGTGGCCATACGCTCCAACATTCTGTGCGATCTCACATTCATGATGAGGAAATTTCAAATCCATGCCTCCTCCGTGAATATCAAATTCTTTTCCTAAATATTTGGTCCCCATAGCCGAACACTCCAAGTGCCAGCCGGGTATCCCTTCTCCCCAGGGTGAAGGCCACCGCTGAATATGACTGGGAGTTACGGCTTTCCAAATAGCGAAATCAATAGAATTCTTTTTCTCCTCTTGTCCATCCAATTCACGTGTACCTTCCAATAAGTCATCAATATTTCTACCGCTCAACTCCCCGTATTTGTGCAGCTCCATAAACTTCCGCACATCAAAATACACCGATCCATTCTTTTCATAGGCAAAACCATTATCCAAAATCTTCTTCACCATTTCAATTTGCTCTACAATATGACCGGTCGCAGTGGGCTCTACGCTCGGTGGAAGAATATTAAAGATCCTGCACACTTCATGAAATCCATAGGTATATTTCTGAACGACCTCCATCGGCTCTAGTCTTTCTAACTTAGCACGTTCTTCAATGCGATCTACTCCTTCGCCTGCATCATTGGTCAAGTGGCCGGCATCGGTGATGTTGCGAACATAGCGCACTTTATAACCGATATGAGTCAAATAGCGGAACACTACATCAAAGGCTGTGAAGGTGCGAAGATTGCCCAAATGCACTTCGTTATAGACGGTAGGTCCACATGAATATAATCCTACAAACGGAGGGTTAATAGGATTAAATACTTCTTTCCGACCAGACAATGTGTTGGTGATGGAAACCGGATATTGTTCGAATAAATTCATAATCAATAAATCGGGGCTAAGCTACTATAATTTGAGTAGAGTGGGCAAGCAAAATGCGATCGAAACCCTATCTTTGATGCGTTTAAGAGCATCTTTAGAATATGAACAAACCAATCATTGCACCCTCAATACTGGCAGCTGATTTTGCCAACCTCGAGCAGGAGGTAAAAATGATTAACGGGAGTGAGGCAGATTGGATTCATATAGACATCATGGATGGCGTCTTTGTCCCTAACTTATCGATGGGCCTCCCCGTAGTGGAAGCGATCCATCGGCATGCAACAAAACCGCTCGATGTTCATCTGATGATTGTAAATCCGGAGAATTTTGTGGAGGCTTTTTATAAGGCAGGTGCTCAGGTGATATCAATACATGCCGAAGCCTGCCATCATTTACACCGCAATATTCAACAAATCAGAGCCTTTGGTATTAAAGCAGGCGTAGCGATCAATCCTCATACACCCATTTCTGTTTTATCAGAGATTATTGCAGATATTGATTTGGTCTGCTTAATGTCTGTGAACCCGGGTTTTGGCGGACAAAAGTTTATTGAGAATACTTATTCCAAAGTGAAGGAATTAAAGGAATTGATTTTCACTAGAAAATCTTCTGCTTTAATTGAAATTGATGGTGGGGTTAATTTACAGAATGCCAAGCCATTACTAGATGCGGGGGCAGATGTGTTGGTTGCAGGCAATTTTGTTTTCAGTTCTTCTCATCCAAAAGATACCATAGCGCGTTTAAAATCTATTATATAATTGGCCTGATTTTGGCCTTATTTAAATTGATAAAATCGCTTTATGAAGACAATTATTTTTCGATTTCTACTCTTTATGTTCATTGTTACTTCTTGTGCAAGATCCGTTTCTCGCATTGATCCAGGGCAACAAATTGATATAAGTGGTCGCTGGAATGACTCTGACTCTCGGATGGTTTCTCAAAAGATGATTAGTGACCTACTCAGCAGCGATAAGTTTAAAGAGTATGCCAACACGCTTGGAAAAAAGCCTGCGATTATTGTCGGGATGGTTCGAAATAAGACGAGTGAGCATATTGATGCTGCTAATTACGTTAAAAAAATCGAGGTCGCCATTTTCAATTCAGGCATGGCCGAATTAGTGGAATCTGATTCTTTTAGAGACAAGATAAGAGAAGAGCGAGCCCAACAACAAGATTTTGCTAGCCCAGAAACCGTTTCAAAATGGGGAAGGGAGACGGGCGCGAATTTGATGCTCTTTGGTGAAATGACTTCAGAGACAGATACCTACAATAAAAGAAAGGTGGTTAATTATGTGACCACTTTATTTCTTACTGACATGGAGACCAATAAGCGAATTTGGTACGGCCAACACGAGATCAAGAAGGACATTAGGAATTAGATCAATATTCTTACTTGGAGATTCAATGAGTTGTACATCAAAAAGCACAAGACACAAATCTTGAACCTCGATTTTTGATACCTATGGCACGCAAGGTCATTATTTTATTATTCCTAATTCTCCTTTCCTCTTGTGCAACCTACTATCAAGCTAATATTGAATTCAACAGAAGCTTTGAATCAGGAAATCTAAACGAAGCCTTAAAGACGCTCCGAAATAAATCTTCACGGGCCACAAGTCATGATCGTTTCCTTTACTTCATTAATAAGGGTCTTGTACTTTCAATGCTTGGGCAGTACGAGGAAAGCAATGAATATTTTGAGAAAGCTTATTTGTTTTGGGAAGACTTTAAAGTTGATTATTTTAGTGAAGGTGCATCTTATCTTATTAATCCAACGATCACCGTCTATCGGGGAGAAGATCACGAACATTTGATGCTTCTTTATTACAAAGCATTGAATTATCTAAAGTTGCAAAAGACAGAAGAAGCTTTGGTCGAATGCAGACGACTGAATATTCGTTTACAACAGTTGAGTGACCGGTATAGTTCGGATAATGACTATCGACAAGATGCTTTTATCAGTAATTTAATGGGAATTATATATGATGCGGACAAGGATTATAATAATGCTTTTATAGCGTACCGTAACTCATGGAATTCCTATAAAAATGAATACTCAAGAATGTTTCAGCTGACTGCCCCGAAACAGTTAGGGCTTGATTTGCTTCGTACTGCGTGGCTCAGCGGACTAACGGATGAGTTCAATTATTATAAGACTCAAACGGAGATGCCAGAATATGAATACCGACCTAACGAGGGCGGAGAACTCATTTTTTTCTGGCATAATGGATTAGCTCCTTATAAAACAGAATGGAGTATTAATTTTATTGTCAATCATGGATCAGATGATTTCATTAGTTTTTCCAATAATGAATTGGGACTTTCTTACCGCTTCTCTAAGTCGAGCTATTCAAATGATGAATTAAAGAGCCTTACCCAATTGGAATTTTTTCGAGTAGCCTTTCCTCGTTATGTCGAGAGAAGCCCTTATTTTAAGGAAGCCCAACTTCGATCCAACGGAATTTCTTACAATCTTGAATTGACAGAGAACATTAACAAAATAGCGTTCAAAGTATTAGCCGAAAGAATGGGGCATGAATTTACGAAAGCGTTGATTCGTGTAGCCTTGAAAAAAGCTTCAGAGTATTCGATAAAAAAAGAAAATAAACGTTTGGGTGCTTTGCTGGGCCTTTTCAATACGCTTTCTGAAAATGCAGATACACGTAACTGGCAAACATTGCCACATAGTATCTATTATGCTCGTATTCCTTTGCCACAAGGTCTTACCACCGTGACTTTAAGTCTTTCACACGAAGACGCGCAAAAAGTTGATAAAACCTTCACGTATGACGTTAAGAAAGGGCAAGTACTGTATCATACCTTTAGCTCTCTGGAAAGTGGCTACTCCACAATTGATGGAAACTAATTTAGGTTAATTCTTATCTTTAAGCTTCGAAATACTGTCAATCTGGATAAGACTCTTAAAATATCATTGTTGATCACATTTGTGTCGACATTATTGCTGCCTCAACTAGTTTTTGGTCAAGATGATGGTAAATCCAAAATTCCCCTCGATCATTTCTATGTGGAAAGGAAAGCAGGAGGAGGAATTCGTAAGATTTTAAGGAATTTTAACTTTGGCATTAGTACGGGGTATGGCAATACCTTCTTTAGCCATAAGTTAGATGGTTTTGGTGTGTATCAAGCACAGGGTTCAGGTCCACAGATTTTTGCCGGGACAACAGCAACACGCTATGGAAACTGGGTCAACGATGTTACGATTGATAAAACGGCACCTTTAGGCAGCGCTTTTGTGGCGAATCCTGGTTCGGCTGATTTAGGTTTTAAAGGAAATGGGCTAAACATACCCATTCAGGTTTTCCTTTACTATGGATTTAAAAGGTATCGGATTGGTGCTGGATATTCATATGAACTCATGAGCATAGGAAACTTATCTCCCACAAGCTTATCAGATAAGATCAACGAACTTCAACCAGCTAGCCCTACAGGATTTGTTCGCAAATATTATGGCATGGTAGGTGTTTCATTTTATAGATTGGGTGAATATTTGTTTACTGGAGATTTGCAAATAGGGGACTTCAAACCACAGTCTAATTTCAGCGCAACAGTTACAGGAGGTACTTACTATAACCTAGGCATTACCATTGAGCGCGATTTTTCAGAATACCTCAAAGGATTTGTAAGACCTTCATTTGAATTGAAAAGCTATTCACTTCCCATTCCGGAAAGCGGAAAAGCAATTGATCATACCATGAATGCACTCTATATCAATGTCGGCTTTACTTACAGGATACCTGAACTAAGAAGATGTTTCCTTAACGATTGTCATGCTCAAATTAATCATGCCCACGGCAATAGAGAGTACCGAAGTCGAAGGCATGCGATTTATAAAAAGCAAAACCCTGGATATGGTGAGAATGATAAAACACTGATCAAATACAGAGGTAAAAACAAGAATAAACTTAATCCATACTAGTGGGATTAATTTAGTTTTATTCGTTGATCCAACACTGCCAAAAGTTGTGTATAAAGTCTATAGTTTTTGATCATTTAGGCTTCTTTTTTTGTTCATTTTACATACCTTGCATGCTTATTAAAATGAGACTTAAAAAGTGGCCGAAGAAAGCAGTGACCTTCCCGTAAGGCAGAACATTATCCCGATCAATATTGAAGATGAAATGCGAGGTGCATACATCGATTATTCGATGTCAGTTATCATTTCGCGAGCCTTACCAGATGTGCGGGATGGATTAAAGCCTGTGCACCGAAGGGTACTTTATGGCATGTTGGAGTTAGGAGTTAATTACAATAAATCCTATAAAAAATCGGCTCGTATTGTGGGTGATGTGATGGGTAAGTACCACCCTCATGGAGACGCCTCTATCTATGATACGATGGTCCGTATGGCGCAAGAGTGGTCAATGCGTTACATGTTAGTGGATGGACAAGGAAATTTTGGTTCGGTGGATGGAGATCCTCCGGCAGCTATGCGTTATACAGAGGCAAGACTTCGTAGGGTGGCTGAAGAGCTTCTTTCCGATATCAACAAAGACACTGTTGATTTTCAACCTACCTATGACGACCAAAACACAGAACCAACTGTTTTGCCAGCGAAAATTCCGAATCTCTTGATGAATGGATCTTCCGGAATAGCAGTGGGTATGGCTACGAACATGGCTCCACACAATCTGACAGAAGTGATTGATGGAATTATCGCTTATATAGACAATAGAGAAATTACCATAGTTGAATTAATGAAGTTCATTACTGCACCGGATTTTCCAACGGGCGGTATTATTTATGGTTACCAGGGAATACAAGAGGCATTTTTGACTGGTAGAGGCAAGATTGTTGTGAGAGCAAAGGCGGAGATTGTTACAAATGCGAATGGTAAAGATCAAATCATCGTTACAGAAATCCCTTATCAGGTAAATAAGGCAAGCATGATTGAGCGTACGGCCGCGCTCATTAATGAAAAGAGAATTGAAGGAATCAGTGACATGCGCGATGAGTCTGATCGGGATGGATTTCGTGTGGTCTATGATTTAAAAAGGGATGCAATTCCAAACATCGTTTTGAATAACCTTTTTAAGTACACACAGCTCCAATCTTCTTTTGGTGTTAATAATGTAGCGCTTGTGAAGGGTCGTCCTCAAACCCTTAATTTGAAGGACTTGATTGTGGCCTTTGTTGAACATCGTCATGAAGTAGTTGTTCGAAGGACCAAGTTTGAGCTAGATGAAGCTGAAAAGAGAGCACACATCTTAGAAGGATATTTGATTGCACTCGATCATTTAGATGAAGTGATCTCACTGATCAGAAACTCGAAAGACCCTGAGGTAGCAAAGATTGGCTTAATGGAGCGATTTGGCTTGTCTGAGATCCAGTCGAAGGCAATCCTGGAGATGCGCCTTCAACGACTTACAGGGCTGGAAAGAGAAAAAATCCAAAATGAATATGCAGAAGTAAAAGCTTTGATCGATCGTTTGAATGAAATACTTGGTAGTGAATCCGTGCGGATGGGCATTATCAAAATGGAATTAAGTGAGATCAGGGAACGATATGGTGATGCACGAAGGACTTTGGTAGTCCATAGTGAAGATGATATCACCATGGAAGATATGATCCCTAACGAAGAAATGGTGATCACTATTTCTAGTCAAGGGTATATTAAAAGGACTTCTTTATCAGAATATCGAACTCAAGGTAGAGGTGGAATTGGTTCAAAAGCCGTTTCAACAAAAGATGATGATTTTACGGAGCATCTCTTTGTGGCACAAGCGCACAATTACTTATTAATTTTTACCGCATTAGGGCAAGTTTATTGGAAGAAAGTTTATGAGATACCAGAAGGTACTAAAACGAGTAAAGGAAGAGCCATACAAAATTTATTGAATATCCAGGCAGGTGACAGTGTGCGCGAAGTTTTGAATGTGAAGAGCATAGAAGATCAGGAATATATCAACAATACATTCGTTATTCTCTGTACGGAAAAAGGAACAATTAAAAAGACTTCTTTGGAGGCTTATTCCAGACCTCGGGCTAATGGGATTACAGCGATCACCATTCATGATGGAGATCGACTGCTAAATGCAGCTCTTACAAATGGCACTAACCATATCATTATTGCCAAGAGTGAAGGAAAGGCAGTTCATTTTAACGAATCAGATGTTCGGCCAATGGGTAGAACTGCTGCAGGTGTGAGGGGGGTAAGATTAGAATCTGATCAAGATAGTGTTATTGGCATGGTGTGCATTTCACGAGAAGACGCTAATTTGTTAGTGGTTTCTGAGAAAGGATATGGTAAGCGGTCTGATATTTCAGACTATCGAATTACCCGTAGAGGCGGGAAGGGGGTAAAGACGATAAATGTAACTGAAAAAACTGGCAAGCTTGTTGCCATCAAAGAGGTAGTTGATAATGATGACCTCATGATTATCAACAAATCGGGGATAAGCATACGTATTAAAGTAGAAGAATTACGCGTGATGGGCAGAGCTACTCAAGGTGTGCGCTTGATCAAATTAAATGAAGACGATGCTATATCTTCCGTTGAGAAAATTCAGAAGATTGAAGTGGAGGGAGGAGAAAGCGACACGACAACAGAAAGCACTGAAACAATTTAAAAAGAATCTTGAACTCTAAACTTGA
>JANPBK010000098.1:0-6267 GCA_031430395.1 Cyclobacteriaceae bacterium | reverse complement strand
TTTGGTATCGCCATGAAAGGGGAGCCAGAATTTACGATGGCCCGGATGAAGTTCACAAAGTTTCCTTAGCGAAGGCGATATTAAAAAATTATGGTTTAGATAAATAGTTATGCTCGATCAACCTTCTTCTATTCGTGAAGGTGAAAATCTCAATCACGAAAACCTAAGGAACTATTTAGGCACACACCGTATCACCGGGGAACTGGAGATTCAACAATTTCCCAGTGGCTACTCTAATCTTACCTATTTAATTCAGGCCGGAAAAGCAGAGTACATTTTACGCAGGCCACCGTTTGGAGCCAATATCAAATCGGCACACGACATGGAGCGTGAATTTAATGTGCTTTTACTTTTGATGAAAGCAGGTTTTACCAAAGTGCCGGAGCCGGTTTTATTTTGTGAAGATGAAAGTGTGATTGGAGCTAAATTTTATTTAATGAAGCGGGTGAATGGTGTTATCCTTCGAAATCGAGTGCCCAAAGGAGAGGTTATTGATCCCGCAACTTTCAATCGTCTCTCCAAAGCAGCCATTGATCAATTAGTGCAACTTCATCAACTCGACATAAACGCAACGGGTCTTGATCAACTCGGCAAACCCGAAGGCTATGTACAACGCCAAGTGGAAGGTTGGACGAAACGCTATTTCAATGCGCAGACAGATGATCTGGCTGAAATGAATGAAGCTACCGAATGGATGAAAAAGAACATCCCGAATTCTGCGCGCACCAGCTTTATACACAACGACTTCAAATACGATAACCTGGTACTCAATCCCGAAAACCTTACAGAGATCAAAGCCATATTAGATTGGGAAATGGCTACGGTAGGCGACCCATTGATGGATTTAGGAACAACGCTGGCGTATTGGGCTGAGTCAACCGATTCCGATGTGTTGAAGCCATTTAACCTTACGTGGATGCCCGGCAACATGACTCGAAAGGAAATGGCCAATTATTATGCTGAAAAATCCAATACAAACATTGACAACATTGTTTTCTATTATGTTTTTGGTTCTTTTAAAGTAGGAGTGATATGTCAGCAGATCTATCACCGTTACAAACAAGGCCACACCCAAGACCCACGATTTGCTTCACTGATTCATGTAATTAAAGCGTGTGGGGAGAATGCGAGGAAGGCCATTAACCATTTGAAAATTTGAAAATGATTAGTTTCGCATACCTGATATACCTCTTCAAATTATTACATTATTAAATTAAGTCATGATTGAAATAAAAAAAGTCCTCATCCTCGGTGCTGGTACACTCGGAAGCAGAATCGGCCTTCAAGCAGCTATCTCAAATTACACTGTCACAGTTTACGACATTCACGAAAGCGCATTGGAACAATCCTTGAAAGTAATGCACAAAGTGTTGAAGTATGCGACCAAGATGGGAATGATTAATGAAGAAGATAAGCCTGCGATACTTTCGAGAATCAAGTTTACCACCAACCCGCAGGAAGCGGTGAAAGATGCCGACATTATTAGCGAAAGCGTCACTGAAAATCCTTCGATCAAAGAAAAAGTGTGGAAACAATTTGGTGAGATTGCTCCTGTTAAGACGATTTTTACGACTAACACTTCCTACCTGTTACCATCACAATTTGCCACACTGTCTGGCCGTCCTGAAAAATTTTGTTCTTTTCATTTTCACGATGTATATACCGCCCGCGTGGTAGATATCATGCCTCACCCAGGCACCGATCCGAATATGATTCCATTGTTGTTTGACTTTGGGAAGAAACTAAATCAAGTGCCTGTGTTGGTTAAAAAAGAATCACCGGGCTATATATTTAATTTTATGCTGATGGCCTTGATTGGCGCAGCAGGTAGATTGAAGACGAAAGAAATTGGAAGTATCGAAGACATCGATAAATCATGGATGGTGAATTTTAATATGCCAATGGGCCCCTTTGGTATTTTGGATAATATAGGACTGGATACAGCCTGGCATGTCACAAAGGATCGAGACGATCACCCTTCACAATCTTTTGCCGCTTTACTTAAAACGTATGTCGATCAGGGCAAACTGGGAGAAAAAACTGGCGAGGGCTTCTATAAGTATCCAAATCCGGTTTACAAAGACGCTGATTTTTTATCGAAATAGGTATATTAGAGGTTGATTTTATCTGTTAAAAGAATAATCTACAATCCATGCGTTATCTGTCTTTAATCGTTTTCTGGTCTGCACTCTTATATTCATGCAAGGAAGTAACCTTTACAGAAACGCAGCCTAAAGGCGTTGCTACATTGAAGGAAATTCCTTCAGCTCTTCAAGGGACTTATCAAACAATTGATCAGCCTACCGGTCAATTTTCGGATACGCTTATCATTGAATCCTGGGGGTATCATTTTAAAGACAAGAATGATAAAGATTGGCTCACCAGAGGCACTATCAGTGATACCCTTGTGATCAAGTTTTATCAAAACTATTATTTTGTCAATTTCAAATCGCAAGGGCAGTGGGTCCTACGCTTGATCCAACAAGAGCCATCCGGAGCAATTCGATTTTTATCTATTGATTTAAAAGATGAAATGAAGCGAAAAGAAATTTTGAAGAAGCTAAAGAAAAAAATGTCCTTTAAAGAAATCCATTCTAAACAGGATGATACCTTTTATCAGATTAATCCGACCACCGATCAGCTAATGATGTTGATAAAAGAAGGCTATTTTACCGGAGAAAAAATCTTTAAGATAAAATAGTAGAAACCTCTCTTATCGAAATTATTTTAGGATGCTTAGAAAGGCCATACCTAAATGATCAGAAATATTTTTTCGGTATTTCGGACTCTTTCGGTATTCATCCGTCATAAAGAGTTTCCAGATTTCATCCCAATCGCTTTGCTTCGACATGATGAATGCCAATTGTTCCGGATCCCCAAACTCGAGATTTTGTTTTTTAATTGGGAGACGTTTACGATTAGCATCCACGAATTCGGTAGAATCTAGAATTGTAAATAGTTTAGGATTGGTTCCTATCTTTTTAAGGATCTCTTGGCCAGACGGGCCATAGGTAATCGCAAGATTTGGCCAGTTTTCTTTTTTTATCTTATTGATGTACTTCACATGGGTGCTTCCGCCAATAATCTCGGCTGAATAGCCTTCTAGTTTTTTGGAGAGTTCAGCAAAACTGGTCACGGCAGGCGCTTCTTTGTGAGTAAGTAAAACAACAGGGTTGGAAATAAAAGGAGGAGTAAACTTTAGTATTTTCTTCCGCTCATTGGTGATAGTCACATTCGTGACACCTAAGAGATTAGCACTTTTTTGTGTGGTTGAAAGGAAATTTGTAAAGACAGGTTCTTTTCCTATGTATTGAATGTCTATTTTTTTGTTATGCTTGGTTTGTACATAGTCAACAAAATCTTTTAAAATTTCCACGCAAAGCCCTTCCGGTTTGCCATTCACCTCTTGAATGAGACCTGCTTGTTCGTAGTACAATACAGCCAAGGTGCCACTTCCATTTGTTTTTATTGTTCCCCAACTATCGCCTTCAGGTTTCTGCGCGACTACTAAATTCAAAGAACTAACTAACAAGAGAGTAATTAGATTTCTCATGGTTTTTAATTTGATCAAGCAATGATAGGCAATGAAGATCAAACTGAAACTCCTTTTTTACCAAGAATAGTACATCTCTTTTTTAATAAGAGGGTGTTTTGATCAATTTTTTATCAAACCAATGTAAGGCAAGTATAAAGCAGACTCCGAAAATAAAAAGGCCTTTGTAGCCTGCCATAAATTTCAGCACGCCAAAATTTAATGTGAAATTCGTCAATAGGATAGCCACGATGGTTGCTACAACAAACAGAAAAATGCCCACCCCAAACCACATATAATCCGCGAAGAACTCTTTTTTGTTTTCAATTTTTAAAATTACTTGATCTGCAAAATTAGTGGATAAGCGAAAATCAGGTTCTTGCTTAAGCGCATTAAATACTTTTGAATAAATCATAGCATCAAGCTCGTCAGAGATAACGTTTTGCTTTTCGATTTGATTCTGTAGTTCTTCGTCTTTTGTATTCATATCCATTGTTCTTTACCAAGATACTTCATTACGTTCTCTTTCACCATAGCACGTGCCCTGAATAAGTAATTTTTTACAGTTCCTTCCGGCATGCCGGTAGCAATGCCAATTTCAGGATAACTCATTCCATCCAGATGATATAGAGTGAGCACCGCTTTATATTGAACGGGTAACCATGAAATAAATTTTAATACCAGCTCATTCATGTTATCATCTTCCAACTTCTCTTCCGGATTGTCATCCGCTATAAAGTGCGATGTAAAACTATCTTCATCCGGTATATCACTGACTTTAATTTTCTTTTTTCTTAAATGATTTACGGCATGTCGATAAGCAATAGTTGCAATCCATGTTGACAAACGAGATTGAAAGTTAAATTCGTTTAGTTTTTCATGGACTCTTAAAAATACATCCTGACAAAGTTCTTCCCGGTCTTCTACATTATCAATCAATCGACCAATCATATGAGACACAAGCCTTTCATGTTGTTTGATTAACAGCCTGAAAGCCTGCATATCCCCACCTGCAATACGCGCGACTAAGGCTTGATCATCTGTCATTTTTGGGTTAGACACAGGGTTTATACCGGATGTTGCAGGAATTTAGTGAAAATAGTCAAAGGCAAATCGATTCTAGCTAACAGAACCATAATTGGTTTATATCCCCTACCACTTTCATTTTTCTGGCACCGATTAACTTTTTCTTCAACTACCTGCAACATTATAGATTCAATAGCTGTCTTACGCCCCAAAACCAATATATTAAACTAAAACAACTATGGATACGAACGAATTATTGATGCCGGTTTCTATTTTAGGTAGCCTCGGAGCTGCGGTTTATTTCTTTGCTAAAGTAATGACCGACTATATATTGAAAAAGAAAATGATTGACAAAGGATTTGTGAACGATGAGACGCAAGCCATCTTTAAGCAGCATGCTTCGGCTGTATCTAACAAATATTCGTCCCTAAAATGGGGGTTGCTTACACTCTTTGCGGGACTTTCATTGATTCTCATGGAATATATTCCATTTGATTCCTACTCTCCACTTCCATATGGTCTGTTTGCTGTTTCAGTCTCTATTGGCTTTTTGATTTACTATTTTATGGTCAAACAGTTAACAGACAAGTAACAAAGTAAATGACTAGCCGTCTCCTGTATATCACACTTTTTCTGATTCCATAAATTCAATACCATGTTTAGAAACTACCTGAAGACTGCCTTTCGCAGTCTTATAAGACATCGTTTTTTCTCGTTCATCAATATTTTTGGCTTAGCCGTAGCCATGGCACTATCGATGGTCATCATTATGTTGGTGGCTGATCAGATGACATACGATCGATACAACACCAAACGCAACCGCATCTATCGACTGAACACCATTCCACAGGGACCCGATGGAGCTTTAAATGAATACGCCACCACTACGCTGCCACTGAAGCAAGAACTTCTTGATAATTATACGGGTGTAGAGAAGGCAGTGCGTATTATGCGTGGTTTCGGCAACTTATGGCTGGAGATGGAACAAAACGTGAATATTCCTATTTCAGGATATTATGCAGACGCAGAGATTTTAGATGTGTTTGAATACGAATTAGAGTATGGAGACTCGCACACCGCATTGATAGAACCATACTCGGTAGTACTCACCAAAAAAGCTGCAAAAAAATTATTCAAGCAAGAGAATCCCCTTGGTGAAGTTTTTAAAGTAGGCGAAGAGGGCCCTTACAAGGTGACAGGTGTATTAAAAGATACGAAAAACAAATCGCACATTCCTTTTGAAGCACTCGCAAGTATTAGCACAGTGAAAAGTTTGGAAGCGCAAAGTAAACGTGGCATCGATCATTTTAAGAAGGATCTTGACAATTGGTACAACTACACAGCAGGCTGGGTATATGTGTTGCTTGAAAAAGGAAAGCAACCAAAAGACATGCAAGCAGCACTCACCAAAATCGAACAAAAACATTTTACCACACTCACTAACCCCGACACGCAACGAAAAGTGAAATACAAGCTTCAGCAATTGATGAACATTACACCTGGCCCTTTTCTCAACAACATGATTGGGCCATTTCTCCCGTGGATTTTCGTGTACTTCTTCATTGGCTTGGCGGGTGTGGTGATGCTTACTTCCTGTTTTAATTTTACCAATTTATCCATCGCTCGTTCATTGACGCGGGCGCGTGAAATTGGTGTACGTAAAGTAACGGGCGCCCTGCGCAGTCAGGTGTTTATTCAGTTCTTATCAG
>JANPBK010000097.1:0-1823 GCA_031430395.1 Cyclobacteriaceae bacterium | reverse complement strand
GTTTTCATACCCCGAAGGTGAAAAGAACGTGAGTAATATTTTAAACTCCGGAAATTGAGCTTTGATAGATTCTATGATTGGTCTACCTTGCTCAAATTCCCCAAGCGAGGCACAATGGACCCAAACAATTTTGTGAGTATTGTTGCTAATGACTGAAGATAGCTTTTTAAATTCATTCTTTCTGCCTTTTACGAACATTAAAGCCTTATCATTGAAAAATGAGGCGAAGTAGTACACTGCCCTTAAAAGATAAATAGCTAAGTTATAGATCATAAATTGATCACAAAAATACCAAATCTATAGGTGCTTTTATTTTTATTTTACACCTTTGAAAGTTACCTACTTGCTAAAAATAAGATTCACCTCAATAACTATAAACCCATCAAAATGAAACCCAACAAAATAAAGTGTCTAAAAAATGTAATTCCTATTTTGCTGATGCTTGCATTGCCAGTAGCAATCAATGCTCAAAATGTTTCAGACATCTCTCAATTTTTAAAGGCTGAAAAAGATGATGCTAACTCGTTGCTAAAATCCTATATTACTCCTGCCATAAATGCCATGAGCAGTGGCATGAACAACGGATGGTACACTACGGGGCAAGTACACAAGAAACTAGGAATTGATTTGGGTGTGTCGATGAATGCAATATTCATTCCTTCTTCTGATGAGTATTTTGTTCCTGCATTAAGCTCAAAGACAGTATTTGTCAATCAAACCAATCCCTTATCAGGCGCACCTTCTATAGTTGGACCTAAAGACAAAACGCAATATACGTCTACGTACGATCCGGATGGAAGCGGCCCACTTCCAAGTCAAGCCTTCACAATCAGTGGTCCCGAAGGACTGGATTTCAAGAAAAACATAGGATTCTCTGCTTTACCATTGCCTATGATTCAGTTGGGGATAGGCACAATCAAAAATACCGATTTGAAAATCAGATATGTGCCGAGTATTACCAACTCAGGGGTCTCTTTTCAAATGTTTGGTGTAGGGCTTCAGCATGATATTAAGCAGCACATCTCAGGTATAAAGGCACTTCCATTTGATTTATCTTTATTGTTTGGTTACAGCATAATATCCGGCAGTTCAAGTTTGGTGAGTTCCAGTTCAGCTGTTAACAGTACCGATGGCAACTTTAAGTACAAGTTAAGTTCTTGGACCGCTCAAGCAATTATTTCAAAGAAGATTGCAGTGTTGACTTTATATGCTGCTGCGGGCTATGGTTCAGCCAGTTCAAATGTGGATATAACAGGAACGTTTAATATTCAAACAGCGACTGTTCCATTTACAATAACTAATCCATTAGCAATGGAAACATCTAGCAACGGTGGCAGGATAACTGGCGGGCTTAGGTTAAAATTTGGCCCGATTTATCTTAGCGGTGATTATACACTGCAAAAATATGATGTGCTTACGGTTGGTTTTGGCGTATCTGTAAGATAGAAGAGATTCCTACTCATAAAAAAAGCGAGTGTTCACTCGCTTTTTTTTATCTAGATGCTTTTAGATTATTACTATTTGCCTTTATACTCCGGTTTTCGTTTTTCCATAAATGCTTTCATGCCCTCTTTTTGGTCCTCACTGGCAAATGTGAGGTAGAAGTTTTTACGTTCGAACGCCAGCCCTTCATCCAATTGTGTTTCAAACGATCGATTGATGGCTTCCTTGGCTAATTGGACTGCTACGGGTGACATTTGTGCAATTTCTTTGGCCAGTTGAGTGGCTTCATGCAAATACATTTCAACAGGTACTACTTTATTTACTAGGCCATAGAAAAGGGCTTCTTCTGCTGATAGAAATCTCCCTGTAAGAATCAACTC
>JANPBK010000096.1:0-23948 GCA_031430395.1 Cyclobacteriaceae bacterium | reverse complement strand
GTTCACTTTTTTTTCTTCTACTCGTTTTCCTTGAATCTTATGCTCTGCTTCATTAAACAACTCCATCTTACCTACCTCTTTGTGCGCTTTGTTAAAACTATTCGAGATCATCATCAAGGCCTTTTTTGTTTCCTCTAGTGCAACGCGGGGGTCACTAAAGGTATCCTCCATCTCAGGTGGATATGCCTTGCGAACTTCCAGCCTTACAAAGTAGCCGGCCGCCACCATCACCAATACACCTGCAGCAATCCGTGCATAATTGAAATACATCTTCATTGATTTACCTTCCGGACGGTGTTCCCGAATTTTCCTTTTAACCTCCGCATCAAAATCCTTTCCCGCCACATTCACCTTTTGCTGTTGTTCGAAGTAGCGAAAGAGTGTAGCAGTTTCATTCATCTCCTCTGGCACTTCACCACTAAAGTAGGCGCGCAGCTTTTGTTCTTCCTCCAAGGAGGTCTCGCAATTCCAATATTTTTCCAGTACTACTTTTACTTCGTTAGAGTCCATACGCATTTAATTTTACCAACCGTTCCCGCACAAAATTCCGCGCCCTAAACAAATTTACTTTTACCTGGCTCATGTCCAGTTCCAGAATTTCACAAATTTCATTGTAGCTATACCCTTCGATATCTCTAAGGTGCATCACCTGCCGTTGTTTTTCGGGCAGCGCTTCAATCAGTTCGTTTACCCGTTGCATACTTTCATGTATTTCAGTTTTTTCATAAGGTGTTAGACTGTCTTGACGAATTTCGAAGTTATCTGGTATCGGATCGGTAGATCTTCGTTGTTTCGATCGAAGGCGGTCAAGAGAGAGGTTTTTGGTGATGCGCATACACCATGCCTCCATATTCTCAATCGCACCCATCTGCTCACGACCATTCCACACTTTAATCATCACCTCCTGTACCACATCCCTGGCCTCTTCAGTACTACCCAAAAGCCTGAAAGCAAATCGAAAAAGCTTGTTCTTCGTAGGTAGCACTCTATTTTCAAAGACCTCGATATTCATCGTTTCAAGAGCTAGACGGCAAGGGTTTACAGATGTTACAAACTAATTTCAATTATTTTTCTTGACCTTCGAAGCTTTAGCGAAGAAGTTGGGCGGCAAGAGTTTATCCCGAGTGCAGTCCCAGGAGGCTTTCCGGTTCTATTCCTGCCCAAGGGAGAAAGTTACAAAGAATTTAGCTGTTGAAAGTAGTTGGGTTAAATACTATATCTTTAGATCTATTGATGAAATATGGAAGAAACCGAAAAAATCATCATTTACTCTTCCTTCGATAATGCGATTGAAGCCAACATCGCTAAAACCAAGTTGGATGCATATGGCATTCCATGCTTTCTAACAGAAGAAAATTTCACCAATCTCTACCCGATTCGGAATGATATTTTCCCGGGCGTTCGACTACACATTTTTGAAAAGGATTTTGATCAAACAAAAGAGGTATTAGATGATACCGCGTAATCCGTCCAATTATTTTAGACTATCAATTCGTTACATCTTTAACACGGTAAATTCAACCCTTCTATTATTGGCGCGACCTTCATCCGTTTCATTGCTGTCAATTGGTTTTGATTCTCCATATCCGTGTGCTACTAATCGAGAGCTGTCTATACCTTGACTCACCAGATAATCCACTACAGATTGTGATCGGCCTTGAGAAAGATTTGCATTGTAGGTATCTGATCCTTTGCTGTCTGTGTGCCCGGCAATTTCAATTGATACTTTTGAATTTACTTTTAGAAAATCAACCACTTTATTCAACTCTATAAAGGATTCTGACTTTAAACTGGCTTTGTCAAAATCAAAATAAATATTTTTTAGTCGCACGGTAACCCCCACCTCAATAGGGGTTAGAAATAGATTTTTAATCACAGGGGTCACATCTGCATTATTCACCTGCACACTGTCGCTTGTATTCAAATAACCTTCTGCAGAAGCAGCTAGCAAATACCAGCCTAAGCCGGGAATGTCTTGTTGATATTTTCCATCTATACTCGCCAACTTATAGTCTATCGACAAGTCAGTTTTCAATACAATGTTCACTTTTGAATTCAATACCAGATTGTTCGTTTTCTTATCCAGCACATCGCCAGCCAACGTCAATTGTTTAGCTAATGGGGTAAGGTAAATATCAACACGTAAGGTAGTATCCCGTACTAACTTTGGGACTTTGAAGTCTTGTGTAGAGGATAAAAATCCCGGAGCCTCTGCATTGATCGTATAACTCGATACTTCAGGTATACGGGTTTCAAATTTACCGGAGGAAACAGATTTCAAGTTTACCGGCTTTTGATCTTTCATCTTTACTTCTACCGCTGCGATGATAGGCTGCTGTGTTTTTTGATTATACACCATGCCAACAAGAAGAATTTTTATGTTTCGGGGGCGTAAGATCAGCAAATCAAAATTTCCTCCATCTGCCGCAGCGCCTGCACGGGCTGTAAAAATATTTCCATTCAAGTCTATTGAAAAATACGCGTCTTCGGAAGGGGTATTGATAGCTCGACCTAAATTCATAGGTTCCGACCAATTGAGCCAGGAGTCATCTAACCGGGTAATCTTATATATATCACTTCCACCCACTCGTTCTTTCGTAAAGCGATTACTGGCAAAGTAGATGGTCTTTTGGTCGGGTGCCAGAAAGGGTGCATAGTCATCAGCCACAGAACTGATCTTTAACTTTACAGGCTTAGAATAATGCCCATCAGGCTGTTGAGAGGACAAATACAAATCACTGAATTTATCTCTTTCTTTCTCTGCAAAGTACATGACGATTTGTTTCCCATCAGCAGAAATAGTTGCGCCATTAAACTGACCTTTGTCCATCGTTTCAAAATCAGTAACCTTCAATTCATTCCAACTCCCGGAGAGGCTTACAATTGAAAACCCTTTGGCATTTTTACTTCTCCCACCCCGTATAAAAAGAGATCCATCCGGCATAAAATTAAATACCTGATTGTATCTGTTTTGATTGAAGGGTGAGCCCAAATGTTTCGCCTTAGACCATTGTCCTTTTTCATCCAACGAGGAAACCCAAATATCCTGACTGCCTTCTTTTCCGTACGTGTTTTCCGGGTGATTGGCAACAAAATAGTATAAGCTTTTGCCGTCCGGAGATATCACAGGAGATACCTCGTTATGTCGAGAGTTTACATTATCACTCATCTTCACTAACTCATATCGTGGACTGATTTCCTGAGCATATAATAATGAGCCAATCAGGCTGAAAAAAATAAAAGCCAAATATTTCATATTACTAGTTTGAGTTACTTCAACTGAGATCATAAAAATATTAATACGTGATGCCGAAGAATCCCCGCTTGCTATACCCAATGATGAGCAGGACGATAGCCAAGGCAGTAAAGTTAAATATAAACATCCGCCTGTGTTTTGCTACCCCATCCTCCATTTTCTTAGAAGAGATTCGGGCAATTGTAATTAACACGATAGCGATAATCATGCCTGTATTATGCTCTACTAACCAATAACGCGCATTTGGGTCTTTCATCGTAGCTCCACTGAATACCACTAATGGGCTAACAAAGAATAAAAGTAAACCCACAAGCAATTGAGAATGTGTAAAAATAAAAAGAGATAAGCTTAATTGATTGTCTAACGTGTCATAGGGTGACTTTTTAATCCATCCTACACAAGATCGAACGATGACAAGAATCAATAGGATCAATACGAAATACCTGATGATAGAGTGAGTGACCAGTAATAGACTATGCATATAATTCAGTTTACAATTTCAACTCGAAAATTAGCTTAAGAATATCACTTTTCCATCATTGCTTAAGATTGTTTCTTTGAGCTGGTTCTGTTAATCTTGTATCTCTTAAATTCAGTTCATCTATGAAACGATTTTTAGCTGGGATTCTATTCTGCTTTTCAATTGGTGAGATGGTTGCACAACCAGATACTGTTACTGTAGGAGCCTATGTATTAAGCGTTCATGACATCAATTTTCATGATAAAGAGTATACAGCTCGGTTTTGGCTCTGGTTTCTATATGATAACCCTCATTTTGATTTTACAAATCAATTAGATATGCCAACCGCTAAAGGTTTTGAGCAAGCACCCCCTATCTCTGAAGACTTAGAGGGGAAATCATGGGTAATGATGAAAATGAAGGCCACAATGAAGGAAAAATGGAATGTGCAGGATTTTCCTTTTGACCAACAACATCTGAGCATGCAAATAGAAAATTCGCAGTATGACATTACTAGTTTGATCTTTAAGCCGGACGTAAAGGGAAGTCGATTTAGCCCCACTGAGGCAATTGATGGTTGGAATATCCGTAATTTTAAAGTTTCCGCAACCACCAATAATTACGAAACAGGTTTTGGAGACACTCGCCCAGGAAGAAATCCACAAACCTTTTCCTCCTTCTTGATTGAAATGAATTTAGAACGTGATGCGGTAGGATTATTTATGAAAATATTCTTGGGCATGTATATCGCTTTCTTAATTGCTATGATCAGTTTTGCGCCTAAGCCCTGGGAACATGAACCTCGCTTTGGACTACCCGTAGGCGGTTTGTTTGCTGCGGTCGGTAATAAATACATCATTGATTCCTTGCTTCCAGAATCCTCTACCTTCACGTTAGTTGATACCCTTCATACACTAACTTTCTTTGCCATCTTCAGTATCTTATTGGTTTCCGCTATTTGTCTCCGGCTTTACGACATGGGTAAAAAAGAATCTTGTTTACGGGTCAACAAAATTGGATCGCGTTCCATTCTATTCGTATTCCTATTTCTTAACATCTTGTTTGTAGGGACTGCGGTACTGAACTAATGACAGAGGCGATGAGCAACAAATAAATCTCTATGAAAAAAATTTTAGCAGAGCTGCTCACCATCGGAGATGAAATTTTATATGGTCAAATTGTAGATACCAACTCACAATGGATGAGCGTGGAATTGGACAAAGTAGGGATCAAAGTAATCCGCAAGACCACGGTGGGCGATCAAGAAGATGAAATCCTTACCGCTTTCGCGGAAGCAGAAAAAAGAGCAGACATTATTTTGATCACGGGTGGCCTTGGCCCAACCAGCGATGATTTGACAAAACCATTGCTTGCAAAATATTTCAATTGCGAAATGCAAATGCATGAAGAAGCTTTGGCAGAGGTAACAGCCTTCTTTAAAAGTCGTGGACGCGAAATGACCGAGACCAACAAGCAACAAGCCATGTTGCCAATCTGTTGTACCAAAATCACCAACCCGATTGGTACGGCACCAGGTATGTGGTTTGAAAAAAATGGCAAGGTATTCATGGCAATGCCCGGTGTGCCACACGAGATGAAGCGAATGATGACGGAACAAGTGATACCGAAACTAAAAGAGAAATTTAAGACACCGGCTATTTATCACAAAGTCATTCGCACCATTGGCATTGGCGAATCTTTTTTGGCCGATAAAATTTCTTCTTGGGAAAAATCTCTGCCAGAGCATATAAAACTAGCATACTTACCCAGTTTAGGCGAAGTAAAGTTGCGATTGACGGGGTTCAGTAACTCATCTTCACAAATAGAAAGTGAAATAGACGAGTTGATAAAAAAAATACAACCATTGGCCGGTGAATATATCTACGGCTATGTGGATGAAACGATTGAATTAGTTATTGGCAAAATGCTACGCGAAAGAAAATTGACGTTATCCATGGCCGAGAGCTGTACGGGTGGATACCTCTCTCACCTTATTACGAGCATACCCGGCTGTTCAGATTATTTTTTAGGCAGTATGGTACCATATGCCTACGAAATAAAAATGCGTCAATTAGGTGTAAAGCCTGAAGTGCTAGAAAAATATGGCACAGTAAGTGAACCCACCATCATTGAAATGGCCAACATTGTGCGCGCCAAGTTCAATACAGATATTGGTGTTGCCACGAGCGGCATTGCCGGACCTGGCGGTGCAACCCCTGAAAAGCCAGTAGGCATGGTGTGGATCGCTTACTCAGATAAGCATCAAACTATAACAAAGAAGCTACAAATATCCTCAGACCGAGCGATCAATATAAGAATGGCTTCTGTAGCTGTATTAAACCTCATCAGAACCAGTTTGCCCAAATAATAATATTAGACATGCCACTTATATCAGAAAGTCTGGAGAGATAACCAACAGATTCCTTGTTGTAAGGACAAAAAAATGCGGTTAATATTGGTAAACCGATGAAACACAAAATCAAATTCTGGGGTAATTCAATCGTTAGCATCCAGCTTTAAAATTGGTAACTTTGAATCTTTAAAACTTCACGATATGGCACAAGTAGAATTGATCATGCCCAAAATGGGCGAAAGCATTACAGAAGCTACTATTTTGAAATGGCTGAAGAAGCCGGGAGATAACATTGAACAGGATGAAAGTGTGTTGGAAGTAGCTACCGACAAAGTAGATACGGAAGTTCCTTCCATGCACGCAGGAATTTTGAAGGAAATTTTTGCGAAAGAAGGAGAAGTCGTAAAGGTAGGCAAGGTCATAGCGATCATCACTTCTGATATTGCTTCAGAAACAACATCTCCCATCACAACAAAACCAAGCGAAATTAAAAAGACCGAAGTAAAAGCAGAGTTGGTAACAAATTCCAATGGAAATGGAGCAAGTAGTGGAACCATTACAGATTTTAAAAGTGCCTCACGCTTTTATTCCCCACTGGTTAAAAATATTGCAAAAGAGGAACAAATTGCGATCGCTGAATTGGAAGCAATTGCCGGAACGGGCGCGGAAGGCCGTGTAACTAAAAAAGACATTCTTGGCTACATGCAGCAGCGCAAACTTGGGCAAACTATTTCCTCAACAACAAAAACATCCACTACTCCACTAGTGCCCGCCTCGATCAATGCCGGAGATGAAATTATTCAGATGGATCGCATGCGTAAGATGATTGCTGAACGCATGGTCGATAGCAAAAGAACCTCACCGCATGTCACCTCGTTTGTAGAGGCCGATGTAACCAACATTGTGTTTTGGAGAAATAAGTGGAAGAATGAATTTCAAAAGAGAGAAGGAGATGCACTGACCTTTACCCCTATTTTTATTGAAGCGGTCATGCTGGCAATCAAAGACTTCCCAATGATCAATATTCAAGTAGACGGTGATCGCATTATTAAAAAGAAAGACATCAATATTGGATTGGCGGTAGCTCTTCCTTCCGGAAATCTGATCGTTCCGGTCATCAAAAATGCGGATCAATACAATATAAATGGATTGGCAAAAGCCGTGAATGATTTGGCAAAACGCGCGCGCGAAAACAAATTAAAACCTGATGAATTAGCCGGTGGTACCTTCACTGTTTCGAATGTAGGTTCCTTTGGAAATGTTATGGGAACGCCAATTATCATGCAGCCACAAGTGGCTATTTTAGCGTTGGGCGCAGTTCAGAAAAAGCCTGCTGTGATTGAGACTCCCTATGGAGATGCCATTGCGATACGGCATAAGATGTTCTTATCACACTCCTATGATCATCGCGTTGTAGATGGATCGTTAGGTGGAAGTTTTGTAAGAAGGGTGGCTGATTATCTAGAGAAGTTTGATATAGAAAGAAGTATCTAAAAATCCTTTGCTATTCATCAAATTCACCTTGTATTACTTTTAAGCGCTTTGTCTTAAAAGAAGTAAGTATCAACTTGAACTATTATCATACCAAGCTAAACATTTAATAATGAAATTCGGAACCAAAGCCATCCATGCTGGAGTTGAACCTGATCCCACCACCGGAGCGATCATGACACCTATCTTCCAAACTTCAACGTATGTGCAGGAATCTCCCTCTAAGCATAAAGGGTATGCTTATGCACGAGGAGCTAACCCCACTCGCAATCAACTGCAAAAAAATATTGCGGCATTAGAGAACGGTAAATTTGGATTATGTTTCTCTTCCGGAATGGGGGCTACCGATGCCGTACTCCGTTTATTAAATCCCGGAGATGAAGTAATCACCAGCAACGATCTGTATGGTGGTTCCTACCGTCTTTTTACCAAAGTGTATGAGCGAGCAGGCGTTAAATTTCATTTCATCGATTTAACGAATGCTGAAAATATGTTGCCACTCGTCAACAAAAACACGAAGCTACTGTGGTTAGAAACTCCTTCTAACCCGTTGATGAGAATTATCGATATACAGGCCTGCGTAGCGATTGCGAAAAAAAACCGCATTCAAGTAGCCGTTGACAATACTTTTGCTTCTCCGTATTTACAAAACCCGCTCGATCTGGGGGCTGATGTAGTGATGCATTCTGTCACCAAGTATTTAGGTGGCCATAGTGATGTCATCATGGGGGCACTTGTGGTGAATGATGAACCACTTTACAAAGAATTAGCTTTTATCGCCAACTCATGTGGGGCAGTTCCCGGACCTCAAGATTGCTTTTTGGTGTTGCGTGGAATAAAAACATTGCACCTTCGAATGGAGCGTCATTGCTTCAATGGAAAAAAAATTGCTACCTATTTGCGAAATCACTCCAAAATCGGAAAGGTGTATTGGCCCGGATTTGAAGATCATCCTAACCATGCCATTGCTAAAAAACAAATGAAGGACTTTGGCGGAATGCTTTCTTTTACACTAAAAGATGACCGTTTAGAGCAAGCCATTACGTTCATGGAAAATGTAGAATTGTTCTCCTTGGCCGAGTCTTTGGGGGGAGTAGAATCACTCATCAATCATCCTGCCTCCATGACACATGCCAGCATCCCGAAAGAAGAAAGATTGAAAAATGGTTTGACTGACACCCTCATCAGATTGAGTGTAGGAGTAGAAGACATCGAGGATTTAATTGCTGATCTGGAAAATGCCTTTAGCAAAATTTAAAAAAATAGAACGAGCATCTATTTCCAACCTTTACGCTTGAACCGATTTTGTTGGATGTGGCGATGGTTGCTTATTCACAGGTGTGGAATTTTTTAACGGCAATTTTACAATAAATCGACTCCCACTACCGAGATCACTTTGCAGCTGGATGGTGCCTCCCAGCCGATCGACCAATGTTTTAACAATAGCCAATCCTAGTCCGTTCGAGCTTTCACCCGCAGTAGGACGCGCACTCAATTTTTTAAATTTTTGAAAAAGCTGTAGTTTATCATCTTCTGAAAAACCGGGGCCTTCATCATATACAATAACCTCCAGCTCGCGATGATTACACTTACCTGAAATGGTGACTTTAGAGCCGACCGGTGAAAACTTGATTGCGTTTGAAACCAGGTTGTCAACAATACGACCTACACAAACCAAATCAGTTGTTACTTCCGCAGGCTCATCACAATTTAATTTCAAGTCAATCCCTTTAGGCAAAGCCGACACCTGGAAGAAGTCCACTCGCTCTTTTAGAAATTTCGCCAAATCAAAAGTTGAAAACGTCACTCCGCTAGCCTCTTCTACCGCATTCACATCCAGCAAGTCAGTAATTAAATCTGATCCGGCTTTGGTAGAGTTCTTTATCTTTTCTAAATATTCAGCTTGGTGGGCATTTAACTCTCCATCCATTTCTATCAATGAGACCAACCCTTTTATATTATTCAATGGCGCTTTTAAATCATGCGCAACGATTCCCATTAAACTATTTTTTTCATTATTCAATTCCAACAACAATTCATTTCGCTTTGTAAGCGTAGTGTTTTGATTATCAATCTCCTTTTGTTTATCGAGGATTTGTTGGTTTTGAAATTCCAATTTTTGATTAATCTGCTTTCTGCGTCTATTTGTATATGCAGTTGCAATGACTATTCCCGCCAATGAAATAATCACGCCTATAGAAAGCATATTTACCAACCATTGCAATCTAGTGAGCGAGTCAGCTTTCTCCTGATTCAATCTTAAAAGATCATTCTCTTTCTCCTTTGCTTGTATTTGCAAGGCAAACTGCAGGCGTTCTACCTCACGGGCTAGTTCAAGACTTTCCATGGTGTCTTTCAAAATCAAATAATGATTTAGGTTCGAGATTTCCTCCATTTTCTTTCCTGTCAACTTGGAAAGTTCTGACAATTGAAAGTATGACTGCATCTGAAACAAGGAAGATTTCGTTGCGATGGCTAGTTGCAACGCTTTATTGAAGGCTTCATAAGCCTGCGCATATTGCTTTTTAACAACATATATCTTTCCAATTAAAAGCAACGCGCGTGGTTGCAAAACTAAATTGGTGTATTTCGCAAAAATTGAATATCCCTCAAAACCAATTTTTTCAGCCTCCTTCCATTTGCCCTGTTGTAAATAATTTTGAGCAAGTAAAAGTTTGATCTCTGACAAATTGAGGTTGTCCTGAATCATACTTCCCACTGAATCTGCCTTAAAAAAATAGCGATTCGATTTCTCCAATTCATTGGTCTCTTGATACAACATCCCAAGCTGCACGATTGCTGCCAAAATATCACGTGGTTTTCCAAGTTGTTTTCGGATGGCGTACGCTTCCAAATAGGCGCGTTCAGATTTTTTATAATCCAGTTGCAAAAGATATAATTTAGCCAGACTTTGCTTGACGTAGGCAATGCCTGAAAAATCGTGTGTAGCGTTAAATATCTCCAACGCTTTGGTAAAATAATCCAGCGATTTTTGAGAGACCCGTTGTTCAAGTAAAATCTGACCGATGTTATTATTGGCATACGCCAACTGATTAGAGTCATTTTGAATGATCGCCTTCTCTATTGCTTTTCGGTAATAGTCATATGCCTTTACCCGGTCCCCTTTATAGTTATTTGCGACTCCTATAAAATTGAGCGATTTTGCTTGACCTTTTGCGAGTTTATGTGACTCTGCCCAATCATAGGCCAACTGAGCAAAGTAAATAGCACTATCCGGATAGAAGGTGCGATATTCCCAACCGATGGCGTTGAGCAGTTCAACTTTTGAAGACGATGAGGTAGATGCGAGTTTGCGCTTTAAACTGTCGATTAGTTTTTGATTCTGGCCGTTCAGGGCTAAACTAAACAACAGCATCAATATGAGCAGAATAGGGCGCATGATGAAATTCACCATAAAGATACCATCCTAATCTTAATACCAAAGATATGAATCGCTTATCTCATAACTATCATCAATCCTTCTCTACAAAATTCAAATCACGGGCAAAGGTTTCATCGATGTATCGCAGCGCAAAAAATGCGATGATGACCGTAGTAACACCTACAATCAATGCACCATTTACCACACCAAAATCAGGACGGAGGAATTTGAAAAACAAAGTGAGAGGAACCACCGTGCCACGGATAAAGTTGGGTACTGAGGTAGCCACAGTGGATCTTAGATTAGTACCAAACTGCTCTGCTGCAATCGTAACAAACAATGCCCAATAACCCACGCCAAAGCCAAGCAGAAAACAATTCAAATAAAATGTGGAAACATCGTGAAAAGGCGAGAATAAAAACCAGCCTACAAAAGCCATTGTCAGAAAAATAAATAAGCGCACTACCTTCTTTCTCGATCGCAAGACTTGACTCAGTATACCACTGGTCATATCACCGGCTGCTAATCCCAAATAACTAAACATGACTGCATCCCCTGCGAACACGACTCCATCAACCTGAAGTGCTTTTGCAAATTCTGGCGAAAAGGTGATGAGGATGCCGATCACGAACCAAATCGGCAATGCAATAAAAATGCAACCCATAAATTTGATTAATCTTTCCTTCTTATTAAAAAGTTGAAAGAAATTACCGCGGGACACGTTCTCCTCTTTTAGCTTCAGAAAAATACCGGATTCAAAAACACTTACACGAGCAATCAATAAAAGTAAGCCCAAACCACCCCCTATGAAATAAGCAATCTGCCAATCAAAAGTCTTTGCCACAAAATTGGCAAGCACCGCTCCCAGCAAGCCTACAGTAGCTACTAATGTGGTTCCATATCCACGAAGCCGTGCAGGTAAAGATTCTGAAACAAGTGTAATCCCTGCCCCTAATTCACCTGCCAGTCCAATACCTGCGATAAATCGAAGCACCGCATATTGATTCACTGAGGTAACAAAACCATTTGCTATGTTGGCAAGAGAATATAATAAAATAGAACCAAACAAAACCGAAAGCCGTCCTCGTTTGTCTCCCATGATTCCCCAGATCAACCCTCCGATTAGCAAGCCAGTCATTTGAACTTGTAACAAAAATTCACCTTGACTTAATAAATCTCCTTCCGCAACTCCCATCCAAATCAAACTAGGCTTGCGCACGATGCTAAAAAGAAGCAAATCATAAATATCCACGAAGTAGCCTAATGCAGCCACTATGACCGGAATACTGAAGAGTGGCTTGAGACTTCTGCTTTCCATAAATTTTGTTCAAAATAGATTAGTTTTTTGAATATCCAATCTACTTCCACCACTTGCTCTTTTTCGCCTTTCATCAAAAATCAATCACTTTATTCGATTTTTACCCCTAATCTCGAATTCGAAAAGACTAAAATCCATCCCATGAAAAAAATATACTTACTTTTTTTTTGCATCCTATTTATCCCCTTGGCCAATGCACAAAAGAAAGATGCCAAAACGGTCAAATCCGGAACTGTTTCTTATGACGAAAAACTGTACAATGCCCTGGAGTGGCGTAGTATTGGGCCCTATCGAGGAGGAAGGTCTGCTGCCGTAACGGGGGTTCCGGGAAAACCTAATCTCTTTTATATGGGATCTACCGGAGGAGGTGTTTGGAAAACGAATGATGCCGGAAATACATGGTCAAATATCTCTGATGGATTTTTTGGAAGTTCTATCGGTTCCGTGGCTGTCAGCGAGTGGGATAATAATGTAATTTATGTTGGACAGGGCGAAGGCACGGTACGTGGAAATGTTTCCTACGGCCATGGTATTTGGAAATCTACCGATGCCGGGAAAACCTGGCTATTTAGTGGGTTGAAAGATTCTAAACATGTTCCAAGAATTCGGATCCATCCTAAAAATCCCGATTTAGTGTATGCTGCCGTCATGGGCGATTTGTTCAAATCTTCAGAAGAGCGTGGCGTTTACCGAAGTGACGATGGTGGTAAAAATTGGAAACGAATTTTATTTGCTAATGCTGATGCAGGGGCTGTTGATTTATGTATGGACCCTAATAACCCCCGTATTCTATATGCATCGATGTGGCGTATCAGAAGAACACCCTATAGTTTAGAAAGTGGAGGCGAGGGCTCTGCTATGTATAAAAGTACAGACGGTGGAGAGACGTGGAAAAATATTTCTGCCAATGAAGGATTACCGAAAGGACTATGGGGCATTTCCGGGGTGACTGTTTCTCCTGTCAATTCAAATCGGGTGTATGCGATGGTTGAAAATGATAACGGGGGCGTATATCGCTCAGATGATGCAGGGCTTACCTGGAAGAAAATGAATGAAGACCGTAGTCTCAGACAAAGAGCCTGGTACTACACAAAAATTTATGCTGACACCAAAGATGTAGACATGGTTTATGTGATGAATGTTTCTTATCACAAATCAAAAGATGGTGGGAAGACATTCCAATCCTATAATGCCCCACATGGTGACCATCACGATTTATGGATTGCGCCTGAAGACAATCAACGCATGATCATCGCGGATGATGGAGGTGCACAGGTTTCATTTGATGCCGGGGAGAATTGGACGACCTATGGAAACCAACCTACTGCTCAATATTATCGGGTAACAACCGACAATCACTTTCCATACAGGATTTATGGTGCACAACAAGACAACTCTACCCAACGAGTGGCGCATCGCACGGATGGATTCTCCATTGGAGATCGTGATTGGGAGCCAACAGCCGGTGGGGAGAGCGGACATATTGCAGTAGATCCTACCGATAATGATGTGGTATTTGGTGGTAGCTACGATGGGCTATTGACCAGAAGAAATCATCGCACGGGTGAAGAGCGCGGCATCAACGCCTGGCCGGATAATCCAATGGGCCATGGAGCAGAGGGAGCGAAGTATCGCTTCCAATGGAATTTCCCGATCTTCTTTTCTCCTCATGATTCAAAGAAATTATATGCTGCATCGCAAAATCTGCACGTAAGCTATAATGCCGGGGAGAGCTGGGAACTCGCTAGCCCGGACTTAACTAGAAATGATGTCTCTAAAATGGCCTCGTCAGGCGGACCCATCACAAAAGACAACACTTCGGTCGAATACTATTGCACCATCTTCGCTGTCGCGGAATCACCCTACGAAAAAGATTTGATCATTGCAGGTTCCGATGATGGGTTGGTGCATATTACCAAAGACGGAGGAAAAAAATGGGATAAGCTTTCTGTTGCCGGCATGCCTGAATGGACGATGATCAACAGCATTGAGTTTGATCCGTTTGTAAAAGGTGGAGCTTATATTGCTGCTACGAGTTATAAGTCGGGAGACTCTCGACCCTATCTTTTCAAAACGAAAGATTATGGAAAAACCTGGACGAAGATTACGGATGGTATTGATCCAACACACTTCACACGTGTGGTACGTTCCGATTTGAAGCGACCAGGTCTGCTTTACGCAGGAACTGAATTCGGTATGTATATTTCATTTGATGATGGATCTAGTTGGAAATCCTTTCAACTCAATTTACCAATTGTTCCTATCAATGATCTTACTATCAAAAACGACAATCTTATTGCAGCTACACAAGGGCGAAGTTTCTGGCTAATTGATGACCTCACTCCTCTTCATCAATTAAATGAATCGCTATCAACCAGCGAAGTGCATTTGTATAAACCTATGCCAAGCTACCGGATGAATGGCGGACAAGCAGGAAGAAGAGGGCAACCAAAAACAGAAGGCGTCAATCATCCAAATGGCGTCATGATCCATTACTTTGTGAAGGACACTACTAAAATCGTTGCATCGTTGGAGATTTTAGAAAGCAACGGAAAGTTGATCAAGAAATTTGCCACCAAGCCGGATAAAAAGGCGAAAGAAAAAGAAGAAGAATTAAAAATTAAACCAGGTATGAATCGGCATGTATGGAACATGCGCTATGCAGATGCCGAAGGATTTGACGGAATTATCATGTGGGCAGCTTCGCTAACCGGCCCTAAAGCAATGCCGGGCATGTACAAAGCACGACTAACTGTGAATGGAAAATCGGTGGAGACTGAATTTGAAATCTTGAAAGACCCACGCACGAGTGGTACGTTGGCCGACATAAAAGCACAGTTTGATTTTTCTATTGCTGTAAGAGATAAGCTGAGTGAAACCAACAAAGCGGTGAAGAAGATTCGGACCGCACGTGAACAAATTAATCGCGTGACGGAGCCCATGAAAGGCAAAGAAGATATGAAAGATGTAAATGACGTGGACAAATCCATTTTAGATGATATGAAGAAAATAGAAGAAGCGCTTTATCAAACTAAAAACAAAAGCGGACAAGATCCATTGAACTACCCGGTTCGCTTAAATAACAAACTTGGCGCACTTGGTTCAGAAGTAGATGGAGGCGATTTTAAACCGACCGAACAAGTGAAAGCAGTCCATAAAGAGATCACGGAAAAAATTGATGGTCAGCTCAACCTGCTGAACAAAGTAATGACGGAGAAAGTGCCTAAGTTCAACGAACTGGTAAAACAGAAACAAGTAAATGCGATTTCAATCGGTGAGATCATGTAATCTGAAAAGAAATTGTAGTGAGAAAAAAATCCCTTGGGTTTCAACACCGGAGGGATTTTTTTTATTTTGAAAGCCGATAGGTACTTGAGAATTATCTGAACAAAGCCAACTTTCCTTGTTGCATGGCATTTTTACCGTTGGCGGATATACTCAATTTATAAACATACATTCCATTAGGTAATAGATTACCGGCAGCATCTGTCCCATTCCAGCGAAGTTCATTGGACCCAATGATGAAAGACTGAACATCGCTCATCGAAAAATCACCTACCTCCTTGCCTGACAAAGAATAGATCACCAATGAAAAAGCATCTGGTAATGTATTGCCCGACAAGACAAAATTGAAATAGAAGTTGGCATTCGAAGGGTTTGGATATACTGTATTTAGCGCCAGGGTTGTAGTGGCACTCACTTCAAAATCGATCTCATACGGTTGGGCACCGCTGGCATTTCCACTAGCATCTATTCCCGAAACGCGCAACGTATATGTTCCAGGCAGCAGACTTTGAGGATTAAAATTTACTCTGAAACTTTGAGACGCACTGGCCGGTGACCACGTCACATCACTTCCATTAAAATAGATCGGTAGAAAGGAACAGGTGTTTACGCCACAAGGGCCTTTTAAGAAAATATTCATGCCCACCGTATCTGACTTAAGTAAAAACAGGTTTTCGTCCTGCAGTTCAATTAAAATTTTAGGACTACCGGAAACAAAATCATTGTTACGCAAAACGCGGCCATCTATGGTCACATTTAATACCGGGGGTGTTGCATCCCCATTTACCGTTAGATAATCAGAAAGCGTGAGAATATTATTATCATAGTATAATTCAGGAAGCACTTTAGGATTTACGAAAACCGTCACATTGTTTAGTCCCACTTTCGCTTTTGAGTCAATCGTAATGGAAAAATTTGTGGTGTCACCTGGACTTGGAGGATTTATGGTGAACGTAGAAGAGCTGGTAGTGCCTTTCATTTTGTTAAAAATGTCTGTATTCACCTTTAATAGATTCGGAAATGATTTTTCAGAAATATTTACAAATCCATATTGACTTGAAAATGATTGACCCTCTCGAATTGTTTGCGGGGTAACAGATCCTTTATAAACAAGAATACCCTCAGCAACAGATTCATATTGCACCATCCATTTTCGTAATTGAATAGCGGTGAGGTTCACCGGATCTTGCATCTTAAACTCAATTTTTAAATACGGAAATGCCTGCGGATTGATGAATGCCAGATCTAGATTGCCGGTTATATTTTCTTGCAGCAAAGTCTCTGCACCCAACAATGAAAGACCATATAAAGAGAAACTAAATTGATCCGTTGCGCCTACCTGAGTTACCTGATCAATCAAACGAATCCAACTTTTTGCCGGCCCTATTACGGTCGATTTCATTGTTCCTGTTGAAAACCTCCCTGAAATTGTTTTATCTACCGAAAGCACTTGTGCATTTAAAGGAGCCACACTGGCCCGTATTAATTTAGCTGACCCCACAGCAGAACCTTTCCTGCCAAAGATTATGACAGGCTCACCATCTTGAAGCAATGATAACTGGCTGACGCTAATTCCAAAATTACCAAGTTTTGTTTTCACATTATTAGACCAGAATTGATACCCCGGATTCCCGATAGAAAAAATAACAATCGAATCACTTTGCTGAATGGCATCCACATAGCTAGAAAGATCATCATTCAAGCCCGTCTCCAATTCTGAAAGTAAAAAACTATTAATTAATTGTGGTTCGCGCCCACAGGTGCGGGCGTCTTGAAAGTTGAAAGGAAGCCCGGCATACGGCACTGCGGTGTTTTTATTAAAGGCAACAAAGTTGATGGTATTCGCACGGCACGGTTGGCCTTGTGAACCAATATTATATTCTACATTATTAATCTTGATCGATGCGTTAGTACCGGGTGTTGGATTCGCACTTCCATACGTAGTCACTGATACAGAAGTCAATGTCTCCAGGTATTTCAATTTCCGTTCTTGAAAATCCTTCAGTAATCCGTTTACCGTATTATCACTGAACTGTGGAAACTTCAATTGTCCCCATCCTTCCTGCCCGGCATTTATGTACGAGAATGAACTTGTGTTCCAATCCGTACTTTCATTGGTATTAGGCTTATCAAATTTTGTTCTCCAATAATAGGTGGTAGAATCTGTGTTCAGCAGCTGCACGGAAATTTTTCCCAGCACTTTCCCTGACACCAACTGTGTTTTTAGATAGGGACTATCAAACGTACTGGCGGTGTCCAATTGCACTTGATAGTCGCGCACCGCAGATATTAAATCTGTAGCCTGAAAAATTAGATTGACAGATTGTTTATTCGTAATGGCAAAAGCCGATGGAAAAAGATTCTTAGTACTGTTCGAAGCGATGGAGACATTGAAGCTACTTGTATTATTAAGTTCATTCGTTTCTTTAATCACATTCATGGGATCGATCACAACTGTAAATTGATTGAGACCGGCTCCATTCACTTCTTGCGCGACTTTAAAAATAATGGTATCCTGATTGGCTACATTGGCAAAAATGGAATCGTAAGTCTTAGAAGTGTTATCACTAAACGTACGAATGATGCGAACCGGGACAGGGCCTGTTCCGACAGCTCCTAAATTTTTGCGGATGATTTTGATTCCAAATGCCTTGCTTTGAAAAGTGACCGGTAAGCCATCCAATGAAACCAATGACAGAGAAGCGTTATCAATAAAATAATCCGGTTTTGAAGTTCCAAATAATTTAACTGCCGGATCGCCCAGCAATACCATTTGTTGTATTTGTGTGACACTTGAAATACCCCCTCCATAATTAGACAAATACCGTTTGGCCACTTCTTGTTGAACGTCACCAATTCCCTTTTGAATAAAGGTGGTATCACTAAAACCAACACTATAAAATAAATCAGAATAGGATCGCAAAGAATTGCTAAAGCCAAATGAACTGTGTGCAATAAAATTGCGTGCACCTTTATTCGCTGCCAGTATCCAGTCTTCGCCAAAAATGGCGCCATCCAAAAAGAACGCACCTGCATTACATCCATTGATCAGAAACACCGGATACTTGCCCGGATTATTATAACCCAAAACCGGGTCACTGACAAAACCAATGTCAATATCAATAGTACCGGGCGAGGAGTGCCCAAAAAAAGTAATCAGGTTGGTTCCCTTGTTAACCTGATCTGCGACATTGATTAGTTGCACTGGATTAAATTCTCGCTTACCGATCGTGGTAATATTTGCGCCCCAGAAGTTTCCAGTCGCAATTCCTTTAAACCCGTCTACATAACTTCTAAACAAAGGCAACTCATTGGCTTGAATTCCGCCACTGAGGTGAAGCCCTTGTTTCTTCCATTGATCGGCAATGGGTGCAGCTTCGGTCTCCATTATTTTTGTGAGATACGCAGCCACTTGAGTTGCAGAGGTAGCAGGTAATCTTCCCGTAGGCACCTTCGGTTCAAAAGTAGTGCCACCTAAACCTGCGGTGTAGGCCATATCCGATCCGGGCAAACCGGCAGAGGGAACTAAATCCTTGGATTCATTGGCTGATCCAGCAATACGTTGGTAGGCAGAATAGGCATAAATATCCCGGCCTTTGCCAATGATGAAAAGATATTTTGGATTTCCATTTTCCACCATATATTTCATGAACTCATAAATAGCGAGGGAAGAAGTTTCGCCAAAGTTAAATTGATCGTAGAGTTGATCTACGGTGATGGTGAGCGTATCATACTTACCTCCCGCTGGTGAAGCACGGTAAGCAGCATAGGCTTGCACCGCATTGCTATATCCAAGGGCAGGTTTCATTAAGGAACGATTCGTAATGATCAAAAAATTAGGAATCGCAGCATCAATCGGGCGAAATGAAACAGCACGGAGGGTAGGCGAAGAAGTCACATTACTGACTAATAAATTTCTGGGTGAAGTAGTATTAGGTACAACTGCACTAAGCGCACTGCCCGCTAGCCGCGTACCGATCGTAGCTACATTGTCAGGATCAGAGATGTCCCAGATGCGAAGGTTAGATGAAGGGTTATCTATTTCGATATACGACTTAGCGGCAGCATTGGGAGCAAGGTGGTACACTTTTTCATTTAACCCTGGTGCGTTAAAGCTTTGCGGAAAAGTAACTTTAATATAGGCAGCGCTTAGCTGAAACCTATTGGTAGTAGCTGCTCCGGTACTTAGTCTCACCGTCAATCTTCCATCGGCTGCAATGTCTGTCCAATTAATTGGGGTGGTGATAACAGGCGTTTCAAATCCAAAAAAATTAATGTTAGAAATCGTACGCAGGGTAGCCACATTTGGACCTATTGCTATTTGTGCTGAGTGCGGAATCGCATCTCTTCCGACCAACATCAATTCAAATTGTGGCAATCCTTCAGAGGCCACACCATTGTTGACCAGGTCAATTATATAATCGATCGATTTATTCTGTTGTAGCGCTGCGCCAAACCATCCTTCCCCTTGGTCAAAATGCGAATATTGCAACTCCGAATTCTGCGTGCTACCTCCGGCATAACTGTTAGTCAATAACAATAATCGCTGTTCATTGTGAAATGTTTCCTTTGGGATGTTCGTGACATTCACTTCAGAAAAAGAAGTCATCCTTTTACCGCCCGGAGGGATCAAACTGTAGGTTAAAAAATAGGCAGTCGTATCGCTGTACAAATTAAAAAGCGAATGAGGTTGCACCGAAGAAGGTTTGTACAACTTCTTGTCAAGTGTGCCGTCATTTTTTCTACCATAAAACTCAATAAAATCGGACGGGTCAAAAGTCGCGTCCGCTTCGCCTTGAATAAAGATGGCTTGCTCAGTGCCCCTATGGAATAATTTTATGAGCCGCGGATCTGCAGAATTTACAGGAAAGCCAGCGGTTTGCAGATCGGAATAGGTGAGCTTATAAATGCCATCTTTCGAAACAGAAACCTTATAATAAGCCTGATTAAAGTTGATCCAACTATTAGAATATTGGCCGGAAGATGAGAATGAAAGAAATAACAGCCCAAAAGCCAGCATTTCAGCACCAATACGCACCTTCTTGAAAGGAAAATAGCTCACAAATGGTAAATACAACTTCAAAAATAGTGGTAACAAGGGAGATTTGAACTACTACCAAAATAAAATACAGATGGGGGGTAACAAACTCAACATCCCTTAGCATCCTAATAATTTAAAACACCGCTACTTAGCTGTAACTTGAGCTTGCTATGCTGCGTCCAAGTGATGTGATTACAAGGCAAGAGGAGTTTGAACTAATCGACCAGATTCTGGCCGGGGATACAAATCGTTACGCCCGATTGGTAGATCATTATAAAAGTTTCGCATTCACAATCGCCATGAAAGTGTTAGAAAATAGAGCAGAAGCCGAAGAAGTAGCGCAAGATAGTTTTATAAAAGCCTATCATTATTTGAAAACCTTTAACCGCGAAGCCAAATTTAGTACGTGGCTATATCGGATTGTGTTTAACACGGCCATCAGTCAAAAACGTAAAAACAAGCATGCCTTTGTGAGCATCGAAAATAAAATCATTGAATACAGCGAGCGAGCAGACATCGATTTGGAGAAAGAAGACAAGCAGGTTTTTATTGCACGAGCGATGGAGCAATTAAATGAAGCCGACCGACTTTCTATTCAGCTCTATTACTTAAAAGAATTTTCGCTGGAAGAAGTTGCCGATATGATGGGGCAAAATTTAAATACCATCAAAGTGCGGGTACATCGTGCCCGTCAACGGTTGGCCGATGAGTTAAATAAACTTTTAAAACACGAAGCTTTAACACTATAGAAACATGGAAAAAGTGACGACAGCATGGGAGGAACTTTTGCAACGCTATGTCGATAATGATTTGGACACTACTGAGCAGAGAAAAGTAGCGCTCGAAATTGAAAAATCGGTAGTGTTACAAAATAGGTTAGTAGAACTAAAAGCAATACATGATTTTCTAGTCGGCAATGCCAAGTTAGAGATGCCCGCTAAAAATTTCACAGAGAAAGTGATGCAAGGGTTATCTGTGAGACCTTCCTATTTCTTCCTCTCCCCTCGTAATGGGTTACTGTTATTAATAGGGATTATTAGTATGTGCAGCCTTGGTTTTATTTTATTGTCAGCCGGAGCATTCGATGCATTCAATATGCCGCTCACACTGGACCCCCAAGCGCTAAAGAGTGTAAAAATAAACTTACCTACACTCAACGTTTCGCTAAATGGAAAGTGGATGATGCGAACATTTCTTTTTTTAAACTGTGCAGTTGCGTTTGTACTCTTAGACAGAACCATCCTTCGCCCCTATTTCCAACGAAGAGCGAGTATGTAAGTGGCCAATTCCCAAATGGGGCGCTGCATGATTCCTTGTTAAATTTAGACATCTGGCGGCCTGCCCCGCTGAGGCAGGGCAACGGGCTATCCGCTGCTACTCCTCCCCCAATGGCACACCCGCCACGCACTTTCTCATTGGGGTGCGGGGTATTCGCTACTATCCCTGGCCGGGGTTTGAATGATTGAACTAATTTCTGAAATTAGCTGTAGATTTTTATCCTTTACTCCGTTGCAAATAATTTTTTGAGATGTGACAGCCCCCATAACAATCTCCTACAAACCGAGCGAACATCGCGGCCAACCGGTGATCTTGCTGCATTTTACTTTCGATCAAAAATTGATTAACGAAGTGAAAAAAGAAGGTGCTAAATGGAGCCAAACAAAAAGAGCATGGTATGTACAAGATACGCCCACCTTTCGCAAAAAAGTGGGCTTGTCGAGTGCTCAACCCATCAAAGAAATATTAGTGGGCATACACCCCATTAACCAACGTGCATTCAACCGCTTTACTGAAACACTGCAACTTAAATCATATAGTCCAAATACTATTACCACTTACCGAAATGAATTTGGACAGATGCTCTACGCACTAAAAGAAAAGTGTGTGGACGATCTTGACGCGAGCCAACTGCGCAGCTATTTCTTGCACTGTACAAAAACCTTGAAGTTATCAGAGAACACAATTCACAGCAGGCTCAATGCAGTAAAGTTCTATTTTGAGCAAGTATTGCACCGCGAACGGTTATTTGCCGAGTTACCCCGGCCCAAGAAGCCCTCGATTTTGCCACAGGTAATTAATGCGCAGGACATAAAAAAAATATTGGCGGTAACTACCAATCTGAAGCATAACACCATGTTGAAAATTTGCTATGGGCTTGGGCTAAGGGTGAGTGAGTTGATTAAGCTAAAAATAGTTGACATCGATAGTAAAAGTATGCAAGTGTTTATTGAACGGGCCAAGGGGAAGAAAGATCGCTATGCCAATCTGCCCGAAACCATACTAGGTCAATTGCGGGATTATTACAAACAATATCGACCCACAAAGTATTTGTTTGAAGGCAAGCCAGGTGAGCCCTACAGCACGCGCAGCGCGCAAAGTGTTTTTACCAAGGCGCTTAAAAGTGCAAAGATTAATAAAACGGTGGGTATTCACGGACTCCGCCATAGTTTTGCTACACATTTATTGGAAAACGGAACAGATGTTATTTTTATTCAACAGCTACTAGGGCATAATGATGTGGCGACAACGATGCGCTATACCCATGTGAGCCAGAAGAGCATAAAAAGTATTAAAAGCCCGTTGGATCTGCTTTAAAAATGATGCGCATTTTGTATTGTTGATATTGATAAATGACCACTATGCCTAGTGCGCATTTTGTATTGTTTGTCGAAAATAAAGGTATAGAAAACATGATAAATACCGCGAATTTGAATCCATTATGAAGATATTAGCTGTGCTGCTTGACCCAATTAGGCCTATAAAGAAATGCCCAGTGAAGGGTTGGGGAACTTCGTATATTTAAGAGTTGGCAGCAAGTGTAAAAATTATTCGTGTAAATTGACAAATATGAAAAAGACAATTTTATTAACACAAAACGGACTAGGCGGGACAGTTTCCAAGTGGTTATTCGTAATAGTTGGATTTTCAAACTCAATAAACGGAGCTAGAAATTTGACCGAGACTCCATTGACGAACTGGGGCCTAGGACTAGGAATTTTACTTGTTGCAAGTGGACTTCTAATGGTGACTCTCGGACTAATTCTATTCAATCCTACAAATATGTTCGCACCCAAATTTGTAATTGACGACAATGAAATTCAGATTCGAGAAGACGTACATGTAAAGACAAAGACAATAAAATGGAATGACATGAAGGAGATTACTTATAAATCTTTTGCATTGGACTTTTTATTGAACGACAACTCGAATAAATTAGTCATTCTTCGGACAAATGGAGATACATCAGTTGAGATAAAGAAATCAATCCGAGAAATTGCGGACAAGAAATCAATAAATATAATTGGGGGTTGACACACCAGCTGCCAACAAAATGTTTCTGCAATGGTGCCGTGACGAGTTGG
>JANPBK010000095.1:0-2133 GCA_031430395.1 Cyclobacteriaceae bacterium | reverse complement strand
TGAAGGAAAGACAAAAGAAGATTTTAAGTTTTTATACAAGCGTGCAATAGCAAGTTACAGTACAGGAGACATTGAGAATGCGCTGAAGGATATAAATCAATTTAGTCTTGAATTTCCCGAAAGCTACCAAGCACATATATTAGCCGCGTTAATTTATAGACAACAAGGTGCTGTTGATCAACAACTGATTGAGTTAAATAAAGCGCTTGAATTACGAGATGACAATCCCCAACTACGCAAATGGAGGGGTTCTTTATATATGGAGAAAGGGGAGAATAAAATAGCCCGAAGGGATTTTTTAACGGTTCGTTCGTTGGAAGATGATCCTGAATTAGAGTCTAATCTGGGAGTGGTTTATTACGCATTAGAGAAACCAGATAGTGCCTTGCTTTGTTTCAATAAATCGATTGAGCTAGATGCTATGTATGAACCGGCTTACTTGTATGCCGGGTCATTTTGCCTGGAACTTGAGCGTTTCGATTTAGCGTTGAAGTATTTGAACTTGGCTTTACTTCTAGATTCCGAAAATGCGAATGCATTATTCTATAAAGGGATTGCCTTGGTAGAGTTAAATAGATCAGAGGAAGGATGTCGCTTTTTGTCAAAAGCTTTTAAGGCTGGCCAAGATGATGCCGGAGACTATCTAAAAGAACATTGTTACGATATTTTTAAGTAACTCACTGACTATCTAAGTCAGTTTACTATTTTTACGCATGGCAGATCATATCTTAATTCTCGATTTTGGTTCTCAATACACGCAGCTGATCGCCCGGAGGGTAAGAGAATTAAATGTTTACTGTGAAATCCATCCATTTAATCATATTCCTCCAATTGGAGCTGGCATTAAGGGTGTGATCCTATCTGGGAGTCCTTGTTCTGTTAGAGATGAAGGATCGCCTGACATTGACTTGAGTCTTTTTGGCAACTTACCGGTTTTGGGTGTTTGCTATGGAGCCCAATTAATAGCTCAAAAAACAGGTGGTTCAGTGATGCCCTCACAAATCAGGGAATACGGAAGAGCCAAACTTTCTACAGTTGATCATCATAATGAATTATTGAAGGAGATTTCTTTGGATTCTCAAGTATGGATGTCTCATGCCGATACGATTGCCTCGGTGGGTAATGAGTTTGATATTATTGCAAGTACTTCGACTGTAAAAGTAGCTGCCTTCAAAAAAAGGGGTGTTGACTTATATGGCATCCAATTCCATCCTGAAGTGACCCATACCTTGCAAGGAAAAGAATTGTTAAGAAATTTTGTGGTGCATATTTGTGGTTGTGCGCAAGAGTGGACACCTGATCAATTTGTCGAAACTTCTGTTGAGACGTTAAAGAAAAAGTTGGGAAATGATAAGGTAGTGATGGCGTTGTCCGGAGGGGTAGATTCTACCGTGGCTGCCATACTGGTTCATCATGCCATTGGAAAAAACTTGTATTGCATTTTTGTGGATAATGGATTGTTACGGAAAGATGAGTTTGAGCAAGTATTGAATTCCTATAAGGGGATGGGCTTGAATATTAAGGGAGTGGATGCAAAGGATAAGTTTTATGCAGCCCTTAAAGACCTTTCAGAACCCGAAGCAAAACGCAAGGCAATAGGCAAAACATTTATTGAAGTTTTTGATGTAGAATCTCATCGAATTGAAGATGTAAAATGGTTAGGTCAAGGAACTATTTATCCGGATGTGATTGAATCGGTTTCAGTAAAAGGACCTTCTGCCACCATCAAGAGTCATCATAATGTGGGAGGCTTGCCGGACAAAATGAAGTTGAAGGTAGTGGAACCTCTGAATACGTTGTTTAAAGATGAAGTTCGGTTGGTTGGTAAAACACTTGGAATTGATCCTCTTATATTAGGAAGGCATCCTTTCCCGGGGCCGGGATTAGGTATTCGAATTTTAGGTGATATCACACCAGATAAGGTACGAATATTGCAGGAAGTAGATAGTATTTTCATTGGAGCTTTGAGAAAACACAATTTGTATGATCAAGTTTGGCAAGCAGGAGCCATGTTATTACCTGTCTATACGGTGGGTGTGATGGGTGATGAAAGAACATATGAACGGGTGGCCTCCCTTCGCGCAGTTATCAGTGTTGATGGGATGACCGCAGATTGGGCTCATTTGCCACATG
>JANPBK010000094.1:0-5263 GCA_031430395.1 Cyclobacteriaceae bacterium | reverse complement strand
CCACTCAATGGATCAATAGGACATTCTTTGCCATTAAGAGAAAGCTGATATGTTAGTCGTGCTATTAAATACAGCTCCTGAAAAGTTATTACAGCAGTTGGAAAAACAGCGCCCTCAGCGTCAATAATTTCTTCACCCCCCTCTTTGTAAGTCACGCCTGCCGTGTAAACCACGCCATTTGTAAACTCAATTTGCCATTCAGATTGAAACTCGGAGACAGGATTTTTAACATCTAATTTTACTTTGTATAATAACTTTAAATAGCTCAATAAGTCACTTTTACTTGAATTCGCATGATATCGGGATAAATACCCATCAAACATATAACCGGTATTGGTGCCGTACTTTACCTTTGCCCAAATTCCTTGAATGTTGGAATTCGTAATTGCTACTTTTGATTTTGAATCGGGCATAACTTCCACTTCTGCTCCCAAAGGAATTATCATAATTGATTGTGCTTTCAAATCCGGATTGGCTCGAAGCGAAAGACCTTGAAGCGCATGTACGTAAAGTTTACTTCCAGGCCTATACAAGTTAGAGAAAGCATTTAATTGTGCTCTTGAATGATTCGGATTAAATATCCAGATCAATAGGAGAATAGATTTAAAGACGAATATTGTTTTCATGACCGCTCATTTTTGTGAAGTTAGTAATTGAAGTTTAATTTGATATATATTTAATGAATAATAGAAGACCTTTAATATTGTATAAACATGAAATTATTTCGATTTGGTGAAGTGGGTAAAGAGAAGCCAGGGGTGCTCATAGATACCAAAATGTTTGATGCCTCTGCTTTTGGTGAAGATTATGATGAAGCATTTTTTGAGTCAAAAGGTTTGGAACGATTAGAAACTTGGATTACTAAAAATAGAGCTACTCTTAATTTAGTAAAAGAAGGGACACGCTTGGGTTCCTGTTTTAGAAGACCTTCAAAAATAATTTGCGTTGGACTCAACTATACGCACCATGCCTTTGAATCTAAGATGCCGTTACCGCCAGAGCCCATCATTTTTTTCAAGTCAACTTCTGCGCTTACGGGTCCCAATGATGGACTCATCATTCCACGAAATAGTAAAAAGACCGACTACGAAATTGAGTTGGCCGTTATTGTTGGTAAACGAGCATCATATGTGGAGGAGAAAGACTCCATGGATTACGTTGCCGGCTTTTGTCTACATAACGATTACAGTGAACGCGCGTATCAGTTAGAGCGCAACGGCCAGTGGACGAAAGGCAAAGGCTGCGACTCATTTGCACCCATGGGGCCATATTTAGTTACGAAAGACGAGATCAAAGACTTCAATAATTTGAAAATGTGGTTGAAGGTGAATGGTGAACTGCGACAAGACAATAATACTGATGACATGATTTTTGAAGTTCCTTTTCTCATCAGTTACATTAGTCAGTTTATGACGTTGCTTCCAGGTGATGTAATTTCTACAGGCACTCCATCGGGTGTAGGTCACGGATTTAATCCACCCATCTACTTAAAGGCAGGAGATGTGATTGAATTAGGAATAGAGTGTTTAGGTGAACAGCGACAGATTGCTGTATAGATTAGTTTTTATTGGGGTAAAGTTATAGCAATCAAATTAGCTTCGGTTGGTTTGCTTGCAATGTCAAAGCTTCATAAAATCTTTGGCTTGAATAAATTGCGCCAGGTATTCATCAATCTCCACGTAAAAGGGTTCATTAGTAAGATGTGTAACCGCACGGTTCAACACCATCTGCACGACCAACTTATATTTGTCTAGATCAACCGGACCTTTTTTTAAATCCAGCAACTGACCCTTCACAATCTCCAGCATATTTTTAGTGGGCTTCACTTCAAATTTGTAAATAATATAAGTAGTTAGATCGCCCATCATTCTGGTGATAATGAGTTCGCGATGATCTTTGAGTATCTCTTTCAATTGCAATAATAGAACATCGGGATTCGTATCAATAAGTTGCTTATTGCCCAACAGAGCAGATTTAATCGTCTTCATGTTTTAAGAGTGGTAGTAGTTTAGTTATGCCGCAAAGTGTAGTTGTGGACTCAAACTCATGCGTATGGTTTCATCAATCTCCAGAAAGAAATAATCATTCTTGATTTTAACTTCGTCCTTACGCTTTATTTCTTTTAAGAGTGGGGTATAATAATCCAGGTCAACATCCCGATTCTTGAGCCCCGCAATTTTTTCTGCCACCGTCATCAATTCATGCCGGGCAGGTTGCAAGTGAAACTTAAAATCAATGTAGGTAGAAAGATCAGAAAGGATCCGGTTGATGAGCGCATCACGATGCTGATTGAACACAGCTCTAATCTGGAAAAGTTGAATGTTTGGTTCTTTGGCTTTTACGATTCGAGCTCCGATAAGTCCTGATTTTATAATTTTCATACGGCTTGCTGGTTTGATAACCCAAATGTATATACTAAAAATATTAGTTTTATGATTACTAATAAAATTAGTTTTAATCTTAGAAATTGAGGTAAAAAAGCTATTATAAGATGCTATAGTCCAATTTTTGGAGGATTTTAAGTAGTTTAGACTCTGTGAAAAGAACAATTATTCTATACGGTCTAGCTTTAGCCCTCTTTGTTTCTGGGCTCAAGTTCCTGGAATACCGATTTTTTGTGCGTGATCTCTCCATTGAGTTTTATATAGGCATCATCGTAGTGACTTTTACAGGATTGGGCATATGGGTAGGCCTTAAGTTCACTCGCAAAAAGATGGTGTTTGTAGGCCCTGAGTTTGTATTGGACGTTAATACGCTAGAGAGATTAGAAATCAGCAAACGAGAGTATGAAGTATTGGAGCTGATTGCCAAAGGGCTCTCCAATCAGGAAATTGCCGATAAATTATTTGTATCGCTCAACACGATCAAAACGCATTCATCCAACCTATTTTTAAAACTGGAAGTGAGCCGCAGGACGCAAGCCGTTCAAAAAGCCAAAAACCTACGGCTCATACCCTAGACTTTTGGGTGATTTCCAGTAATTTTATTTAAATCATCCTTTTGGGTGATCCGTTTCTTGGGTTTTGATGGTTGTTTTGACGAAAAAATAAGAACCAGATGAAAAGAATCATTCTTATCTACGGCCTTCTGGCCGGAGCAATCGTAGGCTCAATGTTCTTTATTACCATGCCCTTGTACGAAAAGGGAATCTTAACCATGGAAAATGGTGAGTTGGTGGGCTACTCCACCATGATAGTGGCGCTATCGCTCATTTTCTTTGGAGTGAAGTCTTACCGAGATAATCATTTGGAGGGTACGATCACGTTTGGAAACGCGTTGAAAGTTGGTCTCTTGATCACGTTAATAGCCTCGCTCATTTATGCGATCACCTGGGAGGTTATCTACAATACCATGACGGACTTTGTCACCGAAATGGGAGATAAATACTTTGAAAAGTTGAAAGCCGAGGGAACTAGTCAAGCGAAAATTGATGAGTATGCCACGATGTACTCAAACCCCATAATTCGTTTTCCAATGACCTTGATGGAGATTGCTCCGGTTGGAATTTTGATTTCGATTTTTTCTGCAGGGCTTTTAAGAATAAAAGGATTTCTTCCGGCATCCTCGAATAACAAATAACGATCAACGAATAACGAATTTGTATGCAATCCAAAGCCAAAACAGTTGCTGATTACATTGATTCTCTTCCACCAGAGAGGAAGCAGATCATCAGCGCCATTCGTAAAGCCATTCTTAAAAATTTACCGAAGGGATTTCACGAGGAAATGAACTACGGCATGATTGGCTACGTGGTACCGCACAAACTTTATCCGGCCGGGTATCATTGCGATCCTACACTTCCGTTGCCTTTCTTGGGTGTAGCATCGCAGAAGAATTTTATAGCCATCTATCACATGGGCATTTATGCTGAGCCTAAATTATTACAATGGTTTCAAGATGAGTGGAAAGCCTATTCAACCAAAAAATTGGATATGGGAAAGTCATGTATCCGATTTAAAAAACCGGAAGATGTGCCGTTGGATTTGATCGGTGAACTGGCTACAAAGATGACGCCCCAGCAATGGATTGGTATTTATGAAAAGGCTTTCAAAAATAAAAAATGAAGCCAATCTGGGTTTGAACAACCAACAGGAAATAAATGAGTGAAAATAAATTAGGAAAGAATGAAAAAGACAACATTACTAACTCTTGGCTTGATTGCATCATTTGTACTCGGCCTATACATTAATCCTATAATCGCAAAACAAAAAGAAGAGTCTATGAAATTAGGAGCATTTTCTGTAAGCCTTAGTGTCAAGGATATTAAGGCTTCAAAACAATTTTATGAAAACCTGGGCTTTAGTGTTTTTGGAGGTGGCCTCGAAAAAAACTATTTAATCATGAAGAATGGAAATTCGTTGATTGGGTTGTTTCAAGGAATGTTTAAGGGTAATATTTTAACGTTCAATCCGGGGTGGGATGAGAATGCCAAAAACATGGAGAAGTTTGACGATGTAAGAGAAATTCAGCGTCAGCTAAAAAGTAAGGGGGTTAAAATTGACAATCAAGCTGACGAAAAAACTTCCGGGCCTGCCAGTTTTATGATCACCGACCCAGACGGAAATGTGGTGCTCATTGATCAACATCGTTAATTCGAATAGAATTATAAGATTGACATGGACAACAAAATGAAACGAGTTACAGGCTTAGGTGGCATATTTTTTAAAACCACAGACCCTAAGAAAACGAAAGAATGGTATGGTAAACATTTAGGACTACCAATAGACGACTATGGTGCCTCCTTTCGGTGGATAGACCCCAATAACAAAGAGGCAAAAGAACTTGCGCTCACTGCTTGGAGTCCGTTTGCTGCCGACACAAAGTATTTCCAACCAAGTGACAAGCAGTTTATGCTCAATTATCGTGTAGAAAACCTGGTTGAGTTACTTAAGGTATTGAAAGAAGAAGGCGTGGAGATTGTTGGAGAAATGCAAGAATACCCGTATGGAAAATTTGGATGGATTATGGACCCCGATGGAAACAAGATTGAATTATGGGAGCCGAAGGATGAGGGGTTTTAATCCCACATCCTTCATTTCATCGAAGCCCAACGTGCAATTTCTGAACGAAACCACTCATCTGCTCCTTCTGTCCATTTGAAATTGTCGCGGATGTATTCCATGGTATCTTTCTCCACGTCAGTGTATTCTCCGCTGTCTTTTACGGCAGTAATCATGTTTTCTGCATCTCTTATTGAAATGCGGCCATCGCCTACGCCAGATACTGCTTCTTCGGCCATATCGAGCAAGTTGCCATCCATTTT
>JANPBK010000093.1:0-25050 GCA_031430395.1 Cyclobacteriaceae bacterium | reverse complement strand
ATGTGCCACTGACCGAATTAGCTCTTCTATAAACTCCGGATGATTGGAGTTGGTAAGTATCACCACTCCATATCCTTTGGTTTTGTGCGCCACCATGTCACTAGAGAAGCCATCGTCCCAGCCACCGTGGCCAAAATAGATATCGTCTTTTCTTTTGTTAATGAACAAACCCAGCCCTTCAAAATCAGCTACAAAGGGAGTGAGCATTTTTTCCGTCATTGCCTTTGACAATACCTTGCCGCCATCTCCTTGAATTGTTTTTTGGATATTGATGGCAAAGGTCGCCAGGTCTTCTGCTGTTGTCCATAGGCCAGCGGCTGCCATCTCCGGATACGTGTGGCGCTTGCCTTTAGTCATGGTGCCATCGGGCAAATAACCGGTTGCAGCCAGTTGGAGTTGTTCGGGTTGTAGCGGTTGATCATACGTGCTGTGATTCATCCGCAGCGGTGCTAATACTTTTTCTTTCAGGATTTCCGGGAACGGTTTACTTTCTACATCCACGAGCATCTGTTGCATGATGGTATAACCACCACCCGAGTAGCGAAAACTTTCTTCCGGTATTTTGTCTACCCGAACGGGAGGGGAGTTGGCCGGAGGAGTGCCATCTAATACTTGTGTGGTTGTCGGTACAGGTAAGTCGGGACTATAGCCGAGGAAGCCATGCACCGTCAGTCCGCCTGTGTGACTAAGCAAATGTTTGAGTGCTACTTTTTTCACTTTGGTGAATTCATTGTCGGGCAGCTTCCAGGTTTTGAGGTAGGTATTTACATTTTCATCCAAATCAATTTTACCTTCTTCCGTGATCTTCAGGGCAGCGTAGGCCGCAACCGGTTTGCTGATTGAGCCTGCTTGAAACAATGTCTCCGAGGTAACGGGTTGTTTCGTTTCCTCATCCATCACGCCATATGTTTTTGACCATTCTATTTTGCCGTTGTTAATCACAGCAATACTTACACCCGGCACATGGTAGTGCTTCATACGTGTTTCAATAGTCCAGGTGGAATCGCCTTCCAGGTAGACGGGATTGATCAGCCCGGCTTCTACTTTTTTGATGTTATCTTCTATCGATTCAGTCTTTTTGGCTGGCGTGCAAAATTGCATCCCGAAAGTGAGGAGAAGAAAGAGTATTTTTTTCATGGGTAAAGAGTTGATTTATTAACTTAACATAAATTGTTTACGATGATTTTAGGAGATACCGAATGCAATTAATTCTTATAACCGGGTGATTAATCTACCACATATTCTGCTGATGTTATCAGATAGCAGCGCGTTAGTTTTTATGCTGCCTGAATAACCAAGCCATCAATAAGGGATCGCTGTAGGCAGCAATCCATGAAAAGTGCCCCACTTCAGGATATTGTGTATAACCGGGATGGGCTCCTGCTTTGGTTAACGCTTCAATCATGTTTCGTGAATAAGAGGCTGGTACGACTGAATCATCCGCACCATGAAAAACCCAGATAGGAATGTGCTTGATGGAAGGAGCCAGCGAGACATCGCCACTCCCACAAACCGGAACAGCGGCAGCAAATAATTGAGGGTATCTCTCAATGGCATCAAATGTTCCATAGCCGCCCATCGACAAGCCGGTAATGTATATTCGCTTGGTATCAATGGGAAATTTTTTGGTTAGGTCATTAATCAGGGCAACGACCAGCTCCATAGTTTTGGAAGGCGATTTTTGTAATAACAGGCTGGTGTTATTTTTATTCTCTGCGAAATTTGCCCAGTTGGAATTTTCAGGACATTGCGGAGCAATGACAAAAGACGGATACATCTTCATGTTCTCATCCGTGGCAAAATTTTTAACTCCCCATTTTAATTGAGCTTCATTATCCTTTCCGCGTTCGCCTGATCCGTGTAAAAAGATAACGAGCGGATATTTTCGTAGTGTGTCATAGTCCGGGAAAAGTTGTCGGTAGGGCAGCGTGTCGCCTTTTCCGTTCACGAATTTTTCAAAGCTGAAAAGAGAGGATTGCGCGTATCCAGAAAAGACAAAGCTGCAACAGAAAATAGTCAATGCTAATTTGAGTGAAGGACGTAGGCTGCATTTCATTGCTGTTATTTTAAGTTAAACGTAGGTAGAAGTATATAGCTATTCAAAAAGAGTGGGTTATATTGAAATAATGTTCTGAAGAATTCATTTTACTCAATGATACGTGTAGCAGAAAATTTTAAGTTAAGCAAGAACAAGTATAGAATAAAATTCAAATCAGCGAATCGTTCCGGTTACATCATTAAACAACGCTTCACTCATCAAGGATGGCGGCATGTTTCCGATTTTCATCAATCGATCGTGAAAGTCTTTTAATGAAAATTGATTTCCCATTTTTACTTTGAAAGCATCTCTCATTTTCAAGATCTCCATCATGCCCGTGAAATATCCTATAAAATATCCAGGCGATGCGGTAGCCGAATCGATTTCAAGTTGTGCCGCCCATCGCAAGAATCCAACCTTCTCCGTCATAATACGAATCGCTTCTTCATAGCTAAGTTTTCCGGTATGCATCCCAACATCATAGATAACACGTGCATTGCGCCATAGGCGTAGTTGAAGTTGTCTCAAGTGAATACGTTCATTTGGGAAGAACCCTGTTTCTTGCATGAGTTGTTCGTTATAAAGACCCCACCCTTCGGAGAATATCGAAATCCCGTTATTTCTTCTAAGCTTTCTCGGATTATTCAATTGATATATTCCTTGTATGTGATGGCCTCCATAGGTCTCGTGAGGAGCAGTAACAATAATAACACCCCAATCATGTTCCACCAGGTATTCTTGCTTGCGTTTTGCATCCCATTTTTCTTCATAGGGATTGATCATCCATTCAGAAGTATAGATGCTATCCTGATCTTTTGTTTTGGCACTGGAAAAATTACCATAATAGGAAGTCTTTCTCAGGTACTCAGCTCTTGGGACTACGTTAACTCGTTCTTTCCACGGTATCGTAATAAGATCATGCGAGCGAATGTGTTCCCCCGCTTTGTCAACCCATTCCTGATGCGCTTCTATCATTTGATCCGGTTTCGGTCCATCATTCTTTATTTCAATGGCTAATTGTTGCCATGTTTTAGTAGCATCAATTTTCTTAGCCAATACCTCTAATTCAGCAAGGGTCTTATTAAACATTTTCCATCCATAGTCATATAAACTGTCACTGCTATAGTCGAGGAGGTACTGACTTTTTAACATCTGGTTGTACGTTTCATATCCGATCGCAAAGTCTCCTACCTTCTTTTTTGGTAATTCGTTTTTAATAAAGTCGATGTATTTTTCCAAAGCAAGGCGGGCAGCTTTTGAAAGGTCGATGATAGTCGCCTCGTTGCCAGCGAGTTTAATGAATTCAGGTATTTCCTTGTCAAACAAGGCAAATCCATTTTCGGCCATAAACAGACCGAGTTCTTGAAACCGGGGAACATACGTATCCAGCAGCTTCATTCCATTTTCTAATTGAATAGGCGCGATGGCCAGGCGCTCTTTAACTTGATTGATTTTCTCCGGTAGTTGGCCAGGTTTATTAATCACATCCGAAATTCCAGTGAATGTCATAAACAACCTTGGATCGCGTTTCCAGGCTTGTATCTTTTCCTGCTCCAATTCACGTCCTGCTAAAATACTCTGAGCAAATTTCCAATCAATTAAATCATCTCCATCTAATTGACCAGGGTCAATAGATCGAAGAGTGATTAATTGTTCTTTCGTTTTTGCCAAAGATTGATCAAAGGATTCTTTACTAAGTTCATCATTGGCAAGCCTTCGCCCTCTTGGCGGTGAACTGGATAATCCATCTAAGAAAAGTTGAAGTTGATCGGCTGCCGTTGAATTCTTTTTTTCGGTGGTGGTGTTGCAGCCAATGAGCAATAACATTGAAACGAGTAGTAGTTTTTTTCTCATAGATTTATTTAGCTGGTAAAGAATATTGAAATTAAATAATTGCAAGCTTGGATACAAATGATCGCGTAGGTAGAAAGGTTGGCATGCGTTTGTAACATGGTCACTTTATTTTTGATTACGACCATCTAGGTAGAGATAATTCAAAGATTTGTCTAGTACTCTTTGCAAACGCGCTCTAGCGTGAACCTTGCGATCCCATGGTTTGTGTCATTGGCAAGTACTTTTTTGTAACTTCTCATTTGTTCAAATAAGTTGCTTCGTCTCCCCGCTATAGCTATACCATCGCGGAGCAAGAGACCACCACAACAAACTTAAACTAACCTCCGTGAGGATCACAGTGAACTTGACTACTTTCGTGCAAATTCTATTATATGCCTGAATCAACTCAATGCCCCAGCTGTAAATCAATGTATGGATACCCTACGGGCACCTCTATGATGTGCCCAGAATGTGGTCATGAGTGGACTCCCATCGAAAGCGGTGAAGCGATGGCAGAAGTGGCTGACACTTCCGTAGTAAAAGATGCGAATGGAAACGTGCTACAGGATGGCGATACGGTTGTTCTGATCAAAGATTTGCCCGTGAAGGGAGCTTCTAAATCCATTAAAGCCGGCACCAAGGTAAAGAACATCAAACTCACCAGCGGTGATCACAATATTGATTGCCGGGTAGAAGGCTTCGGAGCCATGGCCCTTAAATCCATTTTCGTGCGCAAGGGTTGACGATCGCGAAGTGATAACTTCTGTTTTTAAAGGAATAAAAATAACAGAGTCATCAGAAGTTTGTTAAGCAGGTGACTAACCATAAATTGAGCTCACTGCAAAATAAAAGTATCGTATAACTTCGCTAGCAAGTCTGAATTGACAAGTCTATTCTTTACTTTTGGAGCGCTTTATTTTTAATTTATTTACTCTTATAGATACCAATGGAAATTAATCAGAACCCACTTATTGAACGCGTATTGACTGCGGAAGAACAAAGAAGTTTAACACCCGATGATGTACTGCGAAGTTTGAAGGAAGGAAATAAACGATTTGCTAACGGAAACCTCACCTTGCGCGACCATTCAAAGCAGATTCGAGATGCGGTAAGTGGGCAATTCCCGAAGGCAATCATTCTATCCTGCATCGACTCACGCGTGCCGGTCGAAGACGTCTTCGACAAAGGCATAGGCGATCTTTTTGTGGCGCGTGTGGCCGGCAACATAGTGAATGAAGATATACTGGGCTCGATGGAATTCAGCTGCAAAGTATCAGGCGCTAAAATCGTACTCGTGATTGGACACGAATATTGTGGAGCCGTGAAAGGAGCTATTGATAAAGTTAGCCTTGGTAACTTAACCGGATTATTAAAAAAGATTACTCCAGCGGTGGAAGCCTGCCAACATTATACAGGAACCAAGACATCGAAAGATGCTGAATTTGTTGACTTGGTGATTCGAGAGAATGTGAAATTAACAGTCATCAACATTCGCAGGCAGAGCCCGATCCTAAAAGAAATGGAAGAGGCAGGTGAAATAAGAATTGTAGGAGCCTACTACGACATGGACAATGGAGAAGTAACGTTTTTTGAATAGCTGGTAGGACCGAATCAATTTTTAGTTTGTGACTTTTTGCTGGTCAGGCCACCAACAAAAACCAGGGTAATCGATCACCAGATCGTTTAACCCTTCACCAATTCTTGATTTTTTATAGTATACTTGTTAACATAACACACATGGATCATGGAAAATTTTAACAAAAACTGGCTTCTCATTCTTTTGGTAGCCGTCATCTTTGGTACACTTGGTTTTTTGGTGGGACGAACCACCGGTCGTCACGGGCATCACCGGATGAAAATGCACGGTGGCCCCATGAAGGAATTAGAAATAAATGTGGACACGGAAGGGGAGGGAATCGTGAAGATTGATACCATCCTAAAAGACGGAAAGCAAATCATCATCAAAGAAGTAAAGAAGCTAAAGGAGAAGTAAATATTTAGTTCGTGTTGGTAAAGCAACCAACACCTTAACTTATATTAGATTTACCATACTATCTCTCGGCCATTCATCCGATGTGCAATGAGTCCAAACTCGACTTCCGCGGACGTTACTAAAATATGTCTATTAAATTATTGGTCAGGTGAGCAATAATAACTACAGTCCTACCCAACTTCCTTCTTCTTATAATATTGCTTAATGACTACTTTTTGTAAGACTCGCTTGATAATTAGTTCCGCGATCGTACTCAGGCGGCTTTCATTTTTATGTTCGCTTAAATATCTTCTTAATTGTGCTTCACTAATGTCTATGCGATTCAATAGTTGCATTAAATTGGAGTCTGCTTTTTTTTCGGAGCGTTGGAGTTCACCCACTATTTTTTCATGTATGCCTGTATAATCTGGTGTCAGGTCTTTAATAAAGTCTGCCAGAAAATTACTTTGCTCAAAATCTTTTGCTAATTGAATCTTAAACGCATCAAATAAATCCTTGCTGCTGAGCTGATTATTTACTTGCAATACATTTTGCATGGTATTAAAGTCGGAATCCAAAGATATGAATATCTCCAAGTATAGGTATAACTACCATGATTCCGATGATCCCAACCATACCGATTGTATTATTCTGGAGACCTACAATAACTACTGATTTGATTTTACCTTCAGGTAATCGTGAATACCGGCTGCCGCTTTCTTCGCTTGGCCCATGGCTTGAATAACCGTAGACCCACCCGTGATGGCATCGCCCGCAGCAAATACTCCTTTCTTACTGGTTGCACAGGTAGTAGTATCAACCAGAATAACGCCCCACTTGTTGGTACGAATTTCTGCATCAGTAGAAGGTATGATCGGGTTAACGCTACACCCCAACGCCATCACCACCGTGTCGCACTCTTCCACAAAAAATTCTCCGGTAGGCATTGGTTTTTGTCTTCCGGTTTCATCAGGTTCAGATAGCATCATACGCTCGCATTTTATCTGTTTCACAAAATTGTCTTCATCCACGATAAACTCCACCGGATTGGAAAGCCAGCGCCACGTCATCTCTTCTTGTTCGGCATGTTTCAATTCTTCTGATCGGGCCGGTGCTTCCTGGTGCGACCTCCGGTAGTAGCACATAGGTTCTGCACCTAACCTTTTAGCCGTGCGTAGCACATCCATCGCGGTATTGCCGGCACCAATCACCGCCACTTTTTTTCCGGAGAAAACAGGGGTACTGTAATTCGGAAAACGATTCGCTTCCATGAGGTAAATGCGCGTGAGGTATTCATTCGCTGAATAGACTCCATTGGCATTGGAGCCGGGCACATCGAGCATGCGCGGCAGGCCAGCTCCTGTTCCGATCATCACTGCATCAAAACCTTCTCGATAAAGTAAATCTTCTAATGTGAGAATTTTTCCAATCACCATATTATAAACAAAGCGGATCCCCAGCTTGCTAAGAAAACGGATGTCTTCATCAATCACTTTTATCGGCAACCGAAAACGAGGGATGCCATATACCAATACACCTCCAGCTCTGTGTGAAGCTTCAAATACAGTTACTTCATGTCCTTCTATAGCCAATGCAAATGCAGCAGAAAGACCAGCCGGGCCTGATCCAATAATAGCCACTCTTTTTCCGGTTGGCTCTTTGATGTTGGGAATTTCGAAAAGACCATGTACACGTTCGTAGTCGGCTGCATAGCGTTCGAGATTGCCAATGCCCACCGGAATATTTCTGCGGCCCACCACACACACCGCCTGACATTGTTTGTCTTGTGGACATACTCTGCCACACACAGCAGGCAAGAAATTAGTTTCCCGAATTTTTTTTGCCGCAGCACCCGGATTGCCTTGTTCAATCAGCCTGAGAAATCCCGGAATATCAATACTCACAGGACAAGCCCCGATACATGCGGGTGTGGTACAATGCAGGCATCGCAATGATTCAAGCCGCGCTTGCTCATCACTATATCCCATCGGCACTTCATCAAAACTATGGATTCGTGTTTGTGCCGGACGCAGCGGCATTTCCTGATGTGCAATCATCGAACGCTCGCGCTTATTTAATACATGCGGCACGGTCGTAGTGTTATCGTTCATACGTTCATATTATCAAAGGCTATCTTCTCTTGTTTAGCGAACATCTTTTGTCGCTTGGTGAGATTATCAAAATCTACTTTATGTCCGTCAAAGTCCGGGCCGTGGAAGCAAGCGAATTTTGTTTCACCGCCTACGGTAACACGGCAGGCGCCACACATGCCTGTGCCATCCACCATGATGGCGTTAAGAGAAACATAGGTGGCAATGTTTAATGCACGCGTCATTTCACTCACGGCTTTCATCATCGGCACGGGTCCAACCGCCAGCACATAAATTACCTTCTCGCGTTCAAGTACTTGCGACAGCGCGTCAGTTACAAAACCTTTAAGACCTGCAGATCCATCATTGGTGGTTATGAGTACTTCATCACAAGCCTGTCTCAGTTCGGAGATCATGATCAAACTTTCCTGCGTGCGTGCGCCTACGATACCAATTACTTTATTACCCAATGCCTTCATGTCTTTGGCCGTAGGAATGATCGCTCCAGTTCCATAACCACCGCCAATTACGACACAGGTTCCTATGGAATTGGGCAGTACAGAACGTTCGCCCAAGGGCCCCACCACATCTTCAAAAAAATCACCAGGATTCATCGCGTTCATTTGCGTTGTTGTTTTGCCTACAGCCGAAACGACAATGTCGATGGTGCCAAGTTCACGATTCCAGCCGCATACAGAAAGAGGAATGCGCTCACTAAGAATATGTGGACGGATGATCAGAAACTGACCGCCTTGAATTTTTTTTGCGATCAACGGTGCTTCTATGGTAAAATGGTAGGTGTTAGTGCAGAGTAAATGTTTGGAAAGAATCTTATAACTCTGTGCATATTGATGCACCTGTAGCGAAGACTGACAGAAGTACGGAAGAAAATCTTCGGCTTCGCGTCTCACAATAAAGGCACGGTCCCAATTGTGTTCATCGCGGCCGGCAATTGCAAGAAATGTCTTATACAGTTTGTTTTCTTTCTCCGGAGTTAATAATCCTTTGCGCAGCATTTTGCCCAGCGTGCGGGCTGCATTTTTTCGCACGAGCACTTGGGGGTTTGATAAAAACCGAAAGACTGAATCAAATAGATATGACTTTAGTTCTTCCGGAAATGCGTTGGCTTTGTGTTTTTGTACAATCCTTCCTGCCGCGTACAACCCCATGGCAGTAACCTGGTGATTGGTATGTTGGGCAATGGTGAGAATGGTTGGCAATGTTTCCACCACTTCAGGTATCTTGAAAAGGGCAAGTGTTTGTAACAGGTTAATCAGATTGTGTTCATGATCGCGATGCTCATCGAGCTTTGAAAGCAAGTATTCAAGAGCGGGCACTCCGCTACGGGCAAAGCTCTGGCCAAAGAACACAGCCGACTCGGTGTCTGCCTGTAGAATTTCTTCTAAGAGAAAGGGAAACATTTCCGGACCACATTGGGCAATAAGTCTTTCTATACGCACGGCCTGTTTGGGCAATTCGGTTGAGCTGGCATAATGCACTTGAAAAAATACATCCGAAAATGCTTTGGACAACGCTACTTTTTCTTCGAAGGTTAATACCGTAATCGCTTTTACTGCCTTCAATGCTTGAGAGACAGATACTGCTGAATGCGTATCCAGTGATCGAATAATAACATTAACCTGATCGTTCATTTCCATGATGCCTAACAGCAGCCGATAAGGTGCTACGGTAGTACTATTTACCAAGAATGGGTTAAGTGGTCTATGATAATTATCATGTTTTGATGTAACCTTTCTTATCTACTAAGGAGCGTAAGTAAAAGGTTGAAGCTCAGAGATTGAGTATCTCCTACATCATTTGCTCGCAGACAACGTTTCGCATTGGTTGGTGTTGTGAAGTGGGCGTAAAGTAATGTCTCATCAACAAACGTATTCTCTTAATTATTCATCATGGCTACCAAAAAAGTTTACCTGCCTCACTACTGCTTCATGGCTCGTTGGTGAAACCACCAGCTGTCACGCAAACCCAAACACGGATAAGGTGTTGATTGCCATAGAAAATATTGATACCTTCAATAGCTGAAAGCTAACCCCGCTTCATATGAAAACCACCGTGCTACTGGTAGTTACCCTGTCGTTTGGATTTTCTCAGGTCAATGCTCAAAAGGTAATGACCAAATTTAAAAACGAAGTCTGCGAATGTTTTCGGAAGATGAAACCGGAAACGATGACCACCACTACAGCTGTTAAAAATGGAATCTCCAATTGCTTTGTTACAGCGGCTACTGCCAATCAAAGCGAGTTGAAGAGGAATAAAATAATTGATTTTGAAAACCCAACGCCACAAGAAACTTCCAATTTATGGAAACAAGTTTTTGAGCATTGTAAGGAGGTAACGACTGCAGTGTATGGTAGAATGAATTTATTAGAGAAAGAAGCGATAGACAAAAGCTTTGAGGGGATTATCACGTACGTGCAGGATATAAGGCTATCGGCAGCCTTCGAAAAAATGGGTATTACAAAAAAAATGATGACGGATAGGTTGAGTAATAAAGGTGAATGGTTTGATACACTTACGGTTTACTATTGGGCCGGGAATTATGCCAAGATTGGAAACAACGCTAACGTGACTACGAAAATCTATCATCGATCAGAAAATACTATTTATAGCTTCAATGCCAAAGAAGCAGCTGTCTGCAGTGTACAAGAGGCCGAAGATCTGGATTTAAGTGGCAACCCTGATAAGCCAACCATCATAGAGATAGACAGTGCAGTAACGATCATGGGCATGCCCGTCAAGATCATTCGTATGAAATGGAAGCTCAGCCAAATTGATTACTACTATAATGCTGATCCGGCACCGATGAGTCCCGATTTGTTTTCTGAACACTCCAGCGAAGCGTTTGCTACTTTTATTGGAATGACTAATTGTTTGCCTTTACAGGTTGTAACAAGCGTTGCGAGTATGTTTGTCATCATTCAGACGGCTGTTAAAGTAAAGCCCGTAATCGTAGACGAAGCTATATTCAAAGTGCCGGAGTTGGTGGATGACGAAAGTCTCAATGTGATTAAGATACCCGGTATAAAAATGATGCGGATAAAAAAGTAATCTATTCGTTATCGTACCTCTTCGCATTTGTTTGTATTGTGTGATGGATGCTGCGCCATTTCGCCTCAACAAATTGAATTCACGTTATTAGTGCTACGGTCAAAAGCTCAAGCCGATCAAAACAATTTCAGACCAACAATTAGGGAACATCAATTACGATCTTACCCTTAAACTGCCCCGACTCAAAATGGCGGAAGGCATTGGCGATATCATTGAGTGCAAACACGCGATCGATGGCCACGCGAATCGTCTTCTGTGCGTACAACTGCGCCAACTCTTCCAGGCCTTCGCGGGTTACACGGTAACCCATGATGCCCATCTTCTGAGAACGGAATTTGGAAAGCAACGGTTCCACGGCCATCATGCGAAACAACAAGCCACCCACGGAGCCACCAATCATAGCAAACACTCCGTTCGGTGTCAGTGCGCTGCGATAGTCGCGGGCTGTGCGCCAGGCGATCACATCTAAAATTTTGTCGTAGCGCTGACCGGTGCGGGTATAGTCGGTGGTGGTGTAATCGATGCACGCATCGGCACCGAATGTCTTCAGCATTTCTAATTTTTCTGTACGGTCCACACAGGTAACATGGGCGCATTTGCTCTTGGCGTAAGTGAGGGCCATTGGTCCTACTCCGCCTCCTGCTCCATTGATGAGTACTCGTTGCCCCACTTGCACGTCACCGTGGTAACGAAGGCCTTGTATTGCGAGCAAGCCTGCCTGTGGCAGTGCGGCTGCTTCATGAAATGTAAGCGAAGCCGGTTTACGCGCCAATATTTTTTCAGGCACAGCCACATATTCTGCAAATGAGCTGAAGCCAGCCGAAGCAATATCTCCAAACACTTCATCACCGGGTTTCCAATCATGACAGGCGCTGCCCACAGTTTCTACCACACCGGCCACATCACTACCCAAAATGGTGTACCTCGGTGTGAGCCAGCCGCTCAACAAACGGATGAGCATCCCTTGACCGTGTAACATATCTACATCCCACGAGTTGATGGATGCGGCTTTCACGCGGACCAATACCTGGTTGGGCTTTAGGGAAGGAGTAGCTACGTCTGCCAACGTTAGTTGTTCAGGCCCGCCATAACGAGTATATACTGCAGCTTTCATTTAAAGGTCAACGGATTTTGCGTCATATAAAATTTGTAACGGAAGTTACGCAATATAAATAAACGGATCACAGCGCCTCTGCCTCATGAGTTTGCGATAGGTGTCAAAGAAAGCAACCGCCAGAGTCACGTGCCACGCACATATCTACACACATGGGAGCCTCTGCGGAAAATGAATTCGCATCAAAATTACTTAGCTCAAAATCTTTCGCCAATTGTATTTTAACGGCTTCAAATAAACCCTTGCTGCGGAGCTGATCATAAACACGCAATACATTTGACATCCTATAATATTAACAATACTGGAATCAGCCAACTTTGGTTGTTATAGAAATATTTGCAGTTGCAAGAGAAACTCATCCCGAATAGATCTTTTTTGACAAAAGCCCACGTCATGTATCTTTAAAGATCCTCCAAACACTACGCACAAGAAATCGATTCTATTCCTGCTGCTCTTTTTTTGCTCATGACTTTTTCTGCCAATAGACAGCAAGCGCCTTTGCGCGTAGTAGTACACGAACGTTCTTTGGTTAACTTGATAATTTTCATTTCTCCTCAAGTCAAGATTAAAAACCCAATTGCTGTACATTTGCTGTTGCACGTAATATGAAAACACTACTGATTACCCCGGAAGGATTAGAAAAGTTAAAAGCGGAGTTGGATCACCTGTGGCGGGTGGAGCGACCCGACACCACGCAAAAAGTAAACTGGGCGGCAAGCCTGGGCGATCGTTCCGAAAACGCAGACTATCATTACAACAAAAAACGCTTACGCGAAATTGACAAGCGCATTCTGTATTTGCGCAAATGCATCACTGACTTGAAAGTGGTACACTATTCACCCTACCAGGAAGGGAAGGTGATGTTTGGGGCTTGGGTTGAAATTGAAAATGATAGTGGAATGAAAAACCGCTTCCGCATCGTGGGAGGTGAAGAATTGATTGGAGCGAAAGATTACATCTCGATGGATTCGCCCATGGCATTGGCGCTGCTGAAAAAAGAAGCAGGAGAGGAGGCCATTGTGAAAACTCCTACCCGGCAGTTTGTCTGGCGCATCACCAAAATTGAATATCAGAAATAGACTTCCAACAAGAATTTGTTTTGTGCCATCAGGTCGACCTTACGAAATGGTAGCGTGCCCCCAACGCTATTTTGTTCAACCCCGTACGTGACGAGTTGGTATAAAGTTTAGTTTTCTTAATTTCGGTAAATCAATGATTACCTATCCACTCCTTTTAGATGGCGGTCTATCCAATGAATTGGAAAGACAAGGTTGCGATCTTAATCAAAAATTATGGAGTGCGAAATTGCTGGAATCTAATCCTGAGGCAATCATTCTTGCCCATCTTGCATATCTTGAATCTGGCGCTCAATGCATTATTACTTCCAGCTACCAGGCTACCCTACCCGGCTTTATGGCGATTGGCTATGATAAACCTTCGGCCAGTGGGTTGATTCTTAAATCCATTCAACTAGCGGAGGAAGCAAGAAACCGTTTCCTGTCATTAAACCCACATGCATCTAAACCATTGATTGCTGCAAGCATTGGTCCCTATGGAGCCTATCTGGCCGATGGTTCTGAATATCGTGGTGATTATGAAATATCAGATCAGGAGTTAAGTGACTTTCATGAACCAAGAATCAATTTACTCGCTACTACAACGGCAGATATTCTTGCCTGTGAAACTATTCCTAGTTTTCGGGAAGCAAAGGTGTTAGCAGAAATACTAGAAAATATAAACAAGCCAGCCTGGGTATCTTTTTCTTGCAAGGATGGCAAACACATAAGCGATGGAACACTTATTGAAAAATGTGCTGCTTTTTTTGCGCATCAGCCAACTGTATTTGCAATTGGTGTAAACTGTACTTCCCCGGAATTTATCTCAGAATTAATTCGATCCATTAAAACGAAATCAGAGAATAAAAAGATCGTTGTATATCCTAATTCAGGAGCCGTCTACCATGCTGAAAGTAAAACGTGGTCGGGGCTTTCGGATTTATCATCCTGTGAACTCATGGTTAAAGAATGGATGGATTTGGGTGCTGATATTATTGGAGGTTGTTGTGGGGTTGGCCCGCATCAAATTAAAGCAATGGGTAAAATTATTTCCAAAATAGATTCTTAGAAGTAAGACTGTACCTTTAGTAAGACTCAAATGTCAAACCCATTGTTTCGAAAAAAGTCAATAGAAGCAATTCTTGAAAAATCTGTAAATGAAAATCAAGATCATACTGGTGAAGGTAGTCTTAAGAAAGCACTAAAGGTTCGCGATCTCATTTCGCTTGGTATCGCAGCCATCATTGGAGGGGGTGTCTTTTCAACCATCGGGCAAGCTGCGTATGATGGCGGACCCGCTGTTACCATTCTATTCGTCATGGTCGCTATTACATGTGGATTCACGACTTTATGTTATGCTGAATTTGCTTCGCGGGTGCCCGTGTCAGGAAGTGCCTATACATATACCTATGTAACATTTGGAGAGATAGCCGCCTGGATCATCGGCTGGGCATTGATATTGGAATATTCTATTGGCAACGTAGTCGTTGCGATTTCCTGGAGTAGCTACTTTGCAAATCTACTGGATGGCGCTGGCCTGCACTTGCCAGCCTGGCTGTTGACTGACCCCGCCACTGCGAAGTCGAGCTTTGAGTCTGCTTTGTCTCTGGGAAAAAATACGGATACCCTTGCCTGGAATACAGCTCCGGTTATAACAGGATTCAAACTTATCTGCAATCTCCCGGCAGCGATGATTGTTATTCTCATAACCATTCTTGCTTACGTTGGAATTAAAGAAAGCAGACGGGGTGTAAACATCATGGTGGTATTTAAACTGGCAGTGATTGCCGTTGTTGTCGGGATTGGTATATTTTATATTGATACCGATAACTGGTCACCGTTTATGCCCAATGATTTTAAAGGTGTCTTGAAAGGAGTATCCGCAGTATTCTTTGCATACATCGGTTTTGATGCAATCTCTACCACCGCTGAAGAATGTGAAAATCCCCAGCGCGACTTGCCTCGAGGCATGATCTATACTCTGATTATTTGCACGGGTATTTTCGTGGTGGTAGCATTAGTCATCACAGGCATGACAAACTATTCGGAGTTTAACCATGTGTCCGATCCACTGGCCTATGTATTTGAAAGAAATAATTTAAGCAAGGTCAAATTTTTTATTTCGGTCGGTGCTGTCATTGCGGCCACGAGTGTACTGATTGTTTATCAAATAGGTCAACCACGCATTTGGATGTGCATGAGTCGAGATGGATTACTCCCAAAACGTTTTGCAAAAATTCACCCTCGATTTCAAACACCTGGTTTCTCCACTATTGTAACGGGCTTCCTTGTGGCAATCCCGGCACTGTTTATGGAAGCCGGACTTATGACAGACCTTACGAGCATCGGAACGTTGTTTGCCTTTACGTTGGTTTGTGGAGGTGTGCTGTTGTTACCCGCAAGAGAAAAAACAGAGGAAAAGAGATTCAGACTTCCGTATATTAATTCCCGATGGATTATTCCATGCCTATTCTGTCTTTTCATTTATGGCTTTTGGGATCGACTATCTTCATCCCTCACGAACCCAATACATAATCTGGAAGTTTCTTTTATCGTATTCACCATCGCGGCCTGCGTAGTTACCGTATTTTCATTTCTAAGAAAATTATCCCTTATTCCCATCCTGGGTATGTTATGTTGTGCATACCTCATGATTGAGATTCCAACCCGAAGTTGGTTCCTCTTCTTTGATTGGATGGCATTCGGTTTGATTTTCTATTTTAGCTATGGATATTGGAAAAGTAAACTAAATAAAAGTTAACGAGAAGAAAGTTTCTATTCATTAATCTATTTTTTTAGCTGCCACTTCGAGGAACAAAAAATCGCGAGTTTTTTGAGTGTGCATTTTTACCTCAGGTCGTGAGAACCAACCACACGGAAATTTTCATAGCTTTAGATACAAAACTAAAGTAGCTATATCCTTTCTCCCATTACACCGTTACTACACCAAACTTTTCCCATGCCCTTAGTTATCCAGAACCTTTCCAAAAAATACAACAAAGAAAAATTCGGACTGCGCGATTACTCCCTCACCATCGAGAAAGGAATTCTTGGACTATTGGGCCCCAATGGTGCAGGTAAGTCTACGCTCATGAAAATTATTGCCACCATCAGCAAACCCACTTCGGGAATATTAACGCTCGATGGACACGACCTGATTCAACATCCTAACTACATCCGAAAAATGCTGGGCTACCTGCCACAGGATTTTGGTGTGTATGCCAATCTGAATGCCTACGAATTTTTAACCTACATCGCAGCCATGAAAGGCGTGGGCGGACCCAATTTAAAAAGCAGAATTGAAATGCTACTCGAAGGCGTGAACCTCATCGAAGCAGCCCGGTTGCCCATCGGCACGTACTCGGGTGGGATGAAGCAACGCATCGGCATTGCACAAGCGTTGCTCAACGACCCAAAAGTGTTGATCTTCGATGAGCCTACGGTGGGCCTCGATCCGGAAGAACGCGTTCGCTTTCGAAATTTAATTTCCGATTTAGCGCACGACTGCATCATCATCTTATCCGCACACATTGTTTCCGATATTGAAACCATTGCCGATGCGGTGGCCATCATGAAAAGCGGATCGTTGATCACCACCGGAACACAAGCCGATGTAATCGCACAGGTAGATGGAAAGGTTTTTGAAACCGTCATTGATAGCACAGCGCTCGAAGTCTTCCGATCAAAACAATTTGTAGTCAACACCATCCGACAAAAAGATAAAATACGACTCCGCTACATCAGCGATCAGCCCGTTCCATCTTCCACACCGTTAGCCGCCACGCTCGAAGATGCCTATTTGTTTCTCACCAAAAGCAACACCTGATCATGAATCATTTCATTGCCACGATCAGAGGAGATTATTTACAACGCACGCGTAGCTATGCCTTTCTGATTACACTGGCGATCAGTTTATACATTGCCTATACGTTTGTGCCACCGCCTGATACCAACTACACTACGGTGCGCATTGGCAATTATATTGGCGACAATAACTCTGCATGGATCGGTTATGTCACAGCCATTATGACGAGCGTGTTTCTATCACTCATCGGTTTCTACCTGGTGAATAACAGTGTGAAGAAAGATATCGAAACTGAAGTGGGCATGATTATCGCCACTACGCGGGTGAGTAATTTCCGTTACCTCCTATCGAAAGTGCTCAGTAATTTATTGGTGTTGCTTTCCATTACAGGCATTGTGTTTGTCATGAGCATCGGCATATTCTATTTACGCTCAAGTGGATTTGATTTTGAAATCACCTCCTTCCTGGTACCTTATGTCATTGTTACTATACCCGCTTTGTTTTTCATTTCATCTCTGGCGGTGGTGGCCGAAGTTTTTTTAGGCAGACGATCCGCGATCCAATACATCGGTTTCTTTATTCTCTTCAATGTGATCATCGCCAATGTGCAGATAGGAGAAGGTTCTGAGTTCCTTACCTGGGTGGATCCCTTTGGTGTAAAGGTGGTGACGATGGGAATGGAAAAGTATGTTCAAACCAATTTGGGTGTCGAAGGCCGCGTAACCTCTATGGGTTTTAATTTTAGTCCCAAGAACGAGGTTAAGGTATTTGTGTTTACCGGAATGGATTGGCCCATCGGGTTTTTACTGTCGCGCCTGTTATGGATTGCCTTTGGTGCAGGGTTGGTATGGCTGTCCTCCCTATTTTTTCATCGCTTTGATGTGCGAGAAAAAATTAAAACGGTGAAGAAAAGTAAAGCGATAGTCGAAATCACTGAACCCATTTCACCAAAAACAATTTCGCTGTCTGCCTTGCCCCCCATTACAGTCGACTACAGCATCACTGCGTTTATTAAAACCGAGTTGCTGATGTTATTCCGAAAAGGTTCGCGTTGGTTTTGGCTGGTTAACGTGGGTGGCATGATCGCCTTGCTCTTTGCACCGCGAGATATCGCACACGAGTTTATTTTGCCCGTGCTTTGGTTTTTGCAAGTAGGCCGCTGGTCCGATCTCACCACGAAAGAGAAAACCAATCGCATTCATCATTTCACGTACGCAGCGTATCAACCCCTCAAGAGACTATTACCTTCTCAACTCATAGCCGGAGTTATCCTCGCACTCGTGCTGGCTGCTCCGCTTTGTGTGCGCTATGCCATCGCGCAAGAGTTTTTACCGATTGCAGGCATTGTTGCAGGCGGAATTTTTATTGTCCTCTTCGCAGCTTGCCTGGGCATCATCAGCGGTGGAAAAAAACTTTTTGAAGTGCTGTTCTTTGTCATCACATACATGAACCTCAACAGAGTTCCATTTACCGATTATTTTGGATTTTCTCCTACGATGTCATCGTTGCAGCTCGTACTTCTACTCAGCCTCTTGCTGGCAGCCATAAGTGGGTTGGTGAGAAGTTATGAAATCAAGCATTCATGAAGAAAGCGAAGTGCCTTGCATAACGACCATAAGTTTATTTTTTATCACCATTATTTCCCTGATCAAGATATTTCATGAGCAACGTGTTGTCGGTATGTTCATGAAAGGTGTCAAATTCAAAGTAGTATCCTTCCGGATCATAGCTTACAAAAGCGCGGTACTTTGATTCGGGCCCCGTGCTTACGGAGTCTTCGCGTAGTACGAAAGACGGGTAGTCCTTCACATACTTAAACCAGCCATCGAGGTCATCGATAATGAACGACACGTTTACGGCTTTTTTCTCGGTGAAGCTATGCATGCCCCTGCGTTCATCTACAAGACCTACATAGCCGCTTTTCGAACCGCTATAAATTTTTGCCCAGCCCTGATCGGCCACACGCGTTAGGCCCATCACTTCCTGATAAAATTTTTCCATGGCTACCATATCTTTATAATAAAGCCAGGTGATCGTAGCCTTAAACCCCAATCCATTGGGAAGGTTGGCAGCCGCTATGGTGTTGAGTTGATCTAATTGCGGAAGGAAGTTTTCGTTTTCAGGGTGCGCATTAAACCGTTCGAACTCCAGTAGATAGCCTTCGGTATCGTAGATCACGAAGCCATCGTGTGCACGGTTGGGTTTCAGATTGTAGTCATATTTTATTTTTACGTCCGTTGTTTTCAGATAAGCATACCATTCATCCAGCTGATCGGTGAGCAAGGCCAATGCTACCGTCTTGGGTTCTTGAGCGGTATGCATTCCTTTTTTAGCGTCTACCAGAATAAGATAACTGTCACTTGTCATTCGGAAAATTTTGGCCATCGTGTAATCGGCCACCATCTCCATGCCTAATGTTTTTGAATAAAATTCCGTTGCCCTCTCCAGATCATTATAATACAGGAACAGGTTTGATGCCCGTACTCCAAAATCAGTCAGCGTGCGAAAGGAAGAATTGGCCGCCAATAACTGGTTGATTTGTTGTGGTGGATACCCCAGCATTCGACCCATCCGTCTGGCAATGGCCTCGCGTGCCTTGCCGGTATACAATCCCGCTTCCACTAGTTTGCGGGTATCTTCTTTTAGTTGAAGGTATTCCTCTTTGGTACTTCCCTGATAAATCAGCAAGACCTCTTTTCCTTTCGTTGCTTCTGCGGGAAAGAGATCAGTCACGAGCAGATCCGGTTCGCGGTATACCTTCACATGATTTTTTTCTGCCACGCGGCTGGCTTCTTCCAAGATGTTATCCATGTCGGCCGAAGACAACGGGGCGCTGATCGCTAACTTCTTCACACCGGCATTCACCATTTCTCCAAACGCACCAATGCCCCCCAATACATAGGCTGAATCTTCCCCGGTGGAGTTGGTGTTGGAACAACTTGCCAGCACTATCGTGCTGATACAAATAAGGCAGGATCGGATTAACTTATTATTCATGGATTATTGAAATAGGATTATCGAAACATGTAATTACGTATGAGCCAAAGATAATGACTTATCTCAGACCTATCGATTACGTAATTTTCTTGTGGCGTCAGGTCTTTCGACCTGACGATCTATCAGATTCAACTGTTCTTTTAATCGCTGCGCCTTCTGTCATTTATTCATTGTCAATTATCAATTAATCCTCTACATTAAGTACAAATTCCATAACCCTACCTCCTTATGAGAAAATTCTGCCTGCTTCTCTTGTTCGTTGCTACTTCCTTTTTAGGTTGGTCGCAACAATCGAATGACATCTACAAAAAATTAGAAGCCATTGCTATCATCGATCAAAAGTTGATGATGCCCATGCGCGATGGTGTAAAGTTGGCCACCGATATCTACCGGCCTAAAGGAAATGCTAAAGTGCCGATCGTTTTTTCGAGAACTCCGTACAATTTTAATACGTGGGGCGATGGTGAAATGCGCACCCGTGGATTAGAAGCTGCGATTGATGCCGTGCAACGTGGCTATGCGTATGTCGTACAAAATGAACGCGGAAGATTTTTCTCCGAAGGGCAATGGGACATTCTGGGCACACCTACAACGGATGGCTATGATGCCTTTGAATGGATGTCGAAGCAATCCTGGTCGAATGGAAAAATTGGTGTGATCGGATGTTCATCCACTGCGGAGTGGCAGATGGCTGCTGCCTCGCTCAACCATCCGGCTCTGGCCGCTATGGTGGCACAAGGATTTGGTGCCGGTGTGGGTAGGGTAGGAGAATTTTATGAGCAAGGAAATTGGTTTCGCGGAGGAGCCCAACAAATGTTATTCACGTCCTGGTTGTATGGAACACAGAACGATGCGTTTCGTCCCACCTTCCCAAAAGATATTACGCAAGCAGATTTAGTGCGCGTGCAGCGCTTCTACGACATGGCCACCGAAATGCCTAAAGTAGATTGGGCACAAGCGTTGCGACATCTGCCCGTACAAGACATCATCAAAAATGTAAACGGTCAAAAAGGAGTTTACGAAGACATGATCAGGCGCAAGCCCAATGATCCGGCCTGGTTCAAAGGCGGACTCTATCATGACACCATGCCGATGAATGTGCCGGCCTACTGGTTTGTTTCGTGGTATGATGTATCATCCAGTCCTAACCTGACCTTATTCAATCAGATGCGCAAAAATCCAAATAAAGAAATAGCTGACAATCAATACTTGGTGATTGCCCCCACTCTGCATTGTGCGTATAAACGCGCCACCGAAAACACCGTGGTAGGAGAGCGCAGCATGGGCGATGCCCGATTGAATTACGATGAACTCACCTGGGGTTGGTTTGACATGCTGTTAAAAGGAGAACAGAATGATTTCAAGAAAAATACTGCGCGGGTGAAGTATTTTACCATGGGCCGCAACATATGGCAAACTTCTGAGACATGGCCACCTGCCAAGGCGGTGATGACCGATTACTTTTTGAGCAGCGAAGGCAAAGCCAACACCCGCAATGGCAATGGTACGTTGGTGGCGAAGATTCCTTCCACTGATAAGCCGGATGCCTTCACCTATGATCCTGCCAACCCGGTTTCTTCTTATGGAGGCAACGTGTGTTGCACGGGAAATGCGGTAACCGGAGGAGCGTTTGATCAATCGCAAATGGAATTGCGCGATGATATACTCGTGTATACTTCCGAGCCGTTAAAAGAAGGAATGGAAGTAAGTGGGTTTATTGAATCCACGCTGTATCTATCATCCGATGTGAAAGACACAGACGTTACGATCAAACTGATTGATGTATATCCCGATGGCAAGGCGTACAACCTGGATGAAACCATCCAGCGCGTGCGCTATCGTGAAGGGTATGAGAAAGAAGTATGGGTGGAAAAAGGAAATGTATACAAGGTGAAGTTGTCACCTATGTCCACCAGCAATTATTTTGAAGCCGGACATCGCGTGCGCATCGAAGTGGCGGGCAGTAACTTTCCCCGCTTTGATCGCAATATGAATACCGGTGGAAATAACTTTGATGAATCGGTGGGGGTAGTAGCGCATACTCAAATCCATCACTCGAAGAAATATCCTTCGGTGGTGCGTTTGCCGATTGTGAAGAAGTAGGATGAACACCAACGAAGGCAGAGATTTATTTTATTGTTTTTAAGCATCGCTTCACCCGTGGTTCGTGTCCTCACGAACCACGCTGCATTAGTTTGCATAGAAGTTAACAAATTCTTCTCACTCGTTGGTGAAGAACACCAACAAGGACGGAGAATACTATTTATTAATAAATCATTATTCGTTGAGTCTTTGCTTCAGGACTCTGTGATTGAAATCGAATGATTTCTTATTATCCCCCGCCTGGCGCAAGCGTCTCGCTTGTGCCTATGATTCAATCTAAGTTATCATTGAAGATTAATATAAGGCTAATTCTTTCTTATGCCCTCAAGCCGGGCGGATCATACTTTTTGCATTGCCCAAGAAGTATGCAAAAACGCTAGGCCGAAATATGCTTCCATCCTCAAACCAACGCGCCTGCTCGCTTTTCGGCCGGGCCAGCGCTCTTATGTTTCAAACAAAGATGTATAACAATTGAAGTTCTCGTTATTATCAAATACTGATGCGCATGACCTCCAAAGGAAAGCGGATAACTGACAACAGTTATCCGCGATTCGATTTCATCAATAATCCTTTATTAGTTTCTTACAAAAGCACCAGCATTTGCATACCAGAATTGGCTGGTACCTCCGGTTCCAGTCCAGGTTGGTAAATTAAACGTATTTGTTCCGTTGATGGTACCCGGAATAATATAGGCCTTTACCGCCTGGCCCGCACGATTCCACGTAAGTGCTGTCCTCGATAAACAAGTTTCGGGTGTGCCGCCATAACCTTGTAAGAAGTAGGCATTGCCGGAACCATATACCTTAGAAGATCCGTTGCTCTCAACCAGCACGCTCGTTGCCTCATCGATCCCAATTCCTTTTACCGAAGCAAACGGAACCGCAAAGTCTTTCACAAGCCTGGCCATAAATGTAAAATGTCTTCCCTGACGATCGCGCGGGCCGTAATGAGAATCGGTAATAACATTCGTCAAATGATTAACGGCCAGAAAACTTCCACCATCAATTCCTGCCATGTCGCGATGGTACGGATTCGCTAAGGCTTGCACAGAAGTAACAGAACCACCACTGGTGGCACCGTAATAAAATTGACCGAGTATGGCAGTACCCGCACTCGTTCCGCCAATTGGAACATTGCGTGTATTAATGGCATAATTGATAGCAGCCTCCAGTTTGGTGTCTTTCCAATAATTAACATAGGTGGCTTGATCACCACCCGCAATAAAAATAGCTTCAGCATTGCGCACAATAGATTCCGTAGTGGCATCATCTGCTTGTGCGCGTGACGTAATCAATAAGGTTTGCACGGAATTTACGCCACCAATAGTGGTGTACACGTAATTGTTATATCCATCCGCACCGGAGGAACGAAGCACCACAAAGTCGCCCCCGCCTGATTTACTCACCAGAAATTGAAAGGCTGCTGTTTCAGATGGTGTATCCGAATCCGCTCCGCCAATCAGCGCAATACCAAACGAAGTGGTGCGCACTACATCAGCCGGATCGCCTGTAGTGTAAATAGTAGGAGCTGTACTTCCCCCGCCACCAGGCTTTGCGTAGGCAATGGGTTCGTTAAATTTTTTCTGTTTAGAAGTTGCATCCAACGACATCATGTCATCAGCACATGACGCGAACAGCAGTGCACTAAAGAACAAAGAGCAGAAATAAAAAATGGACTTCATAGGCTTTGGTTTAGGTTTGAGTACCTAAGGTAGTAAATTCCAAAGTATTTTATACGATGTCTTGTGAGGAGTGACGCTTTCCCCTTGTTGGCGTTCTTCGCCAAAGCATGCTGCACTAACAAGTAAAAAAAGTTTTTTAAAATTTTCTTGTGACGCCAGACCTTATACCTGATGATCTTTTCGATTAACCGATTTTTTTTTCGCTGCCACTTCGAGCGTGCATTGTTACATCGACATAGCAATCAGCAACACACAGTTACCGATTATCCGGCCGAAGTTTGCTTCCTGGTTTCCAGGCGGGTGCCGTGGCACCATCCGCCACCTTCTCCACAAGTCCATAATAAAACTCGTTGAACTTGGCCGCAGCAATCCAGTCTATCTTTTGGTTGAGATCATCCTTCGGTGTGTGATACCCTTCGCGGTACCACTGCCGGTAGATTCGTTCGCTTTCACTGCCGGGCTGAAAACCAAAAACAAAGTTGATGGCCGGAATGCCCGCTTGTATAAAGTTCCACTGATCCGAACGCATTAATAGGTTACGTTCCGGTTCGGGGTCGTTCTGCACTTTAATCTGCAAACCCGAAGCGACCGCAGCAGCATCGTCACCCAGGGTAGTTTCTTCGAGTGCATGAACCGTTAGCAATTCCAATGGAAAGAGCGGCCGAAGTTGATCGAGGTTGATGTTCGCCACGATGGTTTCTTTCGGCACCGGCAGATGTTGCACCCAATAGCGCGAGCCCAGCAATCCTTTCTCTTCACCCGTAACGATTACAAAGATCAAAGGCCTGCTAAATCCCTTGCCACCTCGTCTTTCGGCCAGCTGAATGAGCAGCGCCACATAAGCTGCATCATCCAGTGTACCGTTGTAAAGACTATCGCCATTGACGGGCTCGCCATAACCATAGCCATCCAGGTGTGCGGTGAGCACAATCGCCTCACTCGCAAGCGCAGGATCTGTCCCTGCCAACCGACCGATTATGTTAGGTGATTGTAATGTCCGTTGTGAATTGGTGAAGCTCGCACTCAGTCGATCGCGAACATCAAAGGAGGGTAGTGGCTTGCCCTGACTTCCCAGGTCGATCAGTTCTTTTGCGTTTTGTCCGCTTCCTTCAATCACTTTTGTTAAGGCATCTGCATTGAGTCTGAAGTTTGGTAGCGAAGGTGTAGCCGCTGGAGAGCCTGCCAGCTTCACACTACGGCTGTAAGCAAGCGGCCATCGCGGTGGCTCTATGATAAAGCCCGGGTCTGCAATCATGATCACACCCAATGCACCCGCTTCGGTGAGGATTCTCA
>JANPBK010000092.1:0-38310 GCA_031430395.1 Cyclobacteriaceae bacterium | reverse complement strand
GTAGTCCATTTACGACTCCTTTTGACCCTTACTTAACGGATAGCTAACGAGTTTAATGAGTGAATTTGTCGATGTACAATACCTCTGAAACCTTAGAATTACTGGAATTTGACACCTATATGAAAAAGCACTATCAAAATTTCTTTTAAACTATATTTTGCATCCTTCCAATTTTGGATACCTTTGCAGTCCTTATTTTTAAAGGTTTAAAAAGAAAATTTAAATGCCTACCATTCAGCAACTTGTGAGAAAAGGAAGGACGAAACTGACTTTTAAGTCAAAATCTCCTGCCCTTGATTCATCGCCTCAGCGTAGGGGCGTGTGTACCCGTGTGTATACGACTACCCCTAAAAAGCCAAATTCTGCCATGAGAAAGGTTGCCCGCGTGCGCCTTACTAACCAGAAAGAGGTGAATGCTTATATCATGGGTGAGGGTCATAATCTTCAAGAGCACTCCATCGTTTTGGTGCGTGGTGGTCGTGTAAAAGATTTACCAGGCGTTCGTTATCACATTGTACGTGGTGCATTAGATACCGCAGGTGTGAGTGGGCGCAAGCAAAGCAGGTCTAAATATGGCGCTAAGCGTCCAAAGGCAGGGGCAGCAGCTCCGGCAGCCAAAGGTGCACCAGCGGCTAAAGCAAAAAAGAAATAAAGCATTCAAAATAGTAATCCATGAGAAAGTCAAAACCTAAGAAAAGATATCTTCTTCCTGACCCTAAGTTCAGCGACACCTTGGTGACCAAGTTTGTGAACTACATGATGAATGATGGAAAAAAGAGTGTGGCCTACAATATTTTCTACGATGCCATTGAGCAAGTAGAGAAAAAGGCAGGAGGCGAAAACGGGTTAGAGGTATGGAAACGTGCCATGAATAATGTAACGCCAGGTGTGGAAGTAAAAAGCCGTAGAGTTGGTGGTGCTACCTTTCAAGTGCCCGTAGAAATCAGACCTGAGCGCAAGATTAATTTGAGCATAAAGTGGTTGATCGAATATGCACGCGCACGCGGTGAAAAAACGATGATGGATAGGCTAGCAGGTGAAATCCTGGCTGCCTCCAAAGGCGAAGGTGCTGCGATCAAGAAAAAAGATGACACGCATCGCATGGCAGAAGCTAATAAAGCATTCTCTCATTTCAGATTTTGATTACCAGCGTTAATATTCAGTTTAATATCGTTCTTTAAAACTACATGGCAAGGGATTTAGCTTTCACAAGAAACATCGGTATCGCTGCACACATCGATGCCGGTAAAACAACTACCACGGAGCGCATTCTTTATTATGCCGGGGTAAACCATAAGATTGGTGAAGTGCATGATGGGGCTGCAACCATGGACTGGATGGCACAAGAGCAAGAGCGTGGTATTACCATTACTTCTGCCGCCACTACCGTATATTGGAAATACCGTAACAATGATTACCATGTAAATATTATTGACACGCCTGGTCACGTTGATTTTACTGTTGAGGTAAATCGTTCGTTGCGTGTGTTGGACGGGTTAGTTTTCTTATTTAGTGCAGTGGATGGTGTAGAGCCGCAGTCAGAAACAAACTGGCGCTTAGCGGATAATTACAAAGTGGCACGTATTGGGTTCGTAAATAAAATGGACCGATCTGGCGCTGACTTTCTAGACGTTTGCAAGCAAGTAAGAGAGAAATTGGGGAGCAAGGCAGTAGCATTGCAATTACCTATTGGTGCTGAAGAAAACTTCAAAGGCGTTGTTGATTTAGTAAATAACCGCGGAATCATTTGGAATGAAACTGATAAGGGAATGACCTTTCAGGAAGTGCCGATCCCTGCAGATATGGTTGAAGAGGCTCGTGAATACAGAGAGAAATTATTGGAAGCTGTAGCCGAGTATGATGAAACTTTGATCGAAAAATTCTTTGATGATCCAAGTTCTATTTCGGAGACTGAAATTTTATCGGCTCTGCGCAAAGCAACCATCGACATGAAAATTGTACCGATGGTGTGCGGTTCTTCCTTTAAAAATAAGGGCGTGCAGACCATGTTGGATTACGTGATGGAGTTGTTACCTTCTCCGTTAGATAAAGAAGAAATTGTTGGCATTGATCCCGATACAGATTTACCGGTTATTATCCGACCCGATGAGAAAGAGCCATTTGTTGCCTTGGCATTTAAAATTGCTACCGATCCATTCGTAGGTCGTTTATGTTTTATCCGTGCTTATTCAGGTGTATTGGAATCAGGGTCGTATGTTTATAACACACGCACTGAAAACAAAGAAAGAATTTCTCGTGTATTTCAAATGCACGCTAATAAGCAAAACCAAATTGATAGACTTCCAGTAGGGGATATCGGAGCTGTGGTTGGGTTTAAAGATATTAAAACAGGTGATACACTCTGTGATGAAAAACGCAAAGTCGTATTGGAGTCAATGGTATTCCCTGAGCCTGTTATTGGCTATGCCATCGAGCCTAAGAAGCAAGTAGATGCGGATAAACTGGGTATGGCTATTGCCAAATTGGTTGAAGAAGATCCCACACTACGCGTTAATACAGATCACGAAACAGGTCAGGTGATCCTGCGTGGAATGGGTGAGTTGCACTTGGAAATTATCATTGACCGATTGAAGCGTGAGTTCAAAGTAGAAATCAACCAAGGAGCGCCACAAGTTGCTTACAAGGAATCTCTTACTAAATCTATAGAGCACAAAGAGGTTTACAAGAAGCAAACGGGTGGTCGTGGTAAATTTGCCGATATCGTCTTTGAAATCGGACCGCGTGAATTGGGCCCTGATGACAAGCCAGGTCTTGAGTTTGAGAATGATATTGTAGGAGGTGTAATTCCTCGTGAATTTATCCCAGCTATTCAGAAAGGATTTGAACAGTCGATGGTTAATGGTCCGCTCGCAGGTTATCCAATAGATTCAATGAAAGTTCGGTTGTTCCATGGTTCTTTCCATGATGTTGACTCGGATTCATTGTCGTTTGAATTAGCAGCAAGGATCGGTTTCAGGGAAGCAGCTCGCAAATGTGGGCCGCAGTTATTGGAGCCTATCATGGGGGTGGAAGTAATTTCGCCTGATGAGTATACGGGTTCTGTAACGGGTGACCTAAATAGAAGAAGAGGTATCATGAAAGGAATGGACACACGTGGTGGAGCACAAGTTATCCGGGCAGATGTTCCGTTGTCCGAATTGTTTGGCTATGTAACAGATTTGAGGACGATTACATCAGGCCGTGCTTCTGCTAACTTGACATTCGCTCACTATTCACCTGTACCAAAGAACTTAGCTGAAAAAGTAATTGAGGAGTTAAAAGGCGCTGTTGCCAAAAAATAATATCTAAAAGACGTTTAGATTATGAGCCAGAAAATTAGAATCAAATTGAAATCGTACGATCACAACTTAGTTGACAAGTCATCTGAGAAAATTGTACGTGCTGTAAAAGCAACAGGTGCTGTCGTAAGCGGACCTATTCCACTTCCTACAGAAAAAGAGAAGTTTACAGTACTTCGTTCTCCGCACGTAAACAAGAAAGCGCGTGAGCAGTTTCAATTATGCACCTACAAGCGTGTCGTTGATATTTACTCCAGTAGCACCAAGACGATTGATGCCTTGATGAAGTTGGAACTGCCTTCAGGCGTTGATGTAATCATCAAATAGTAAGTATTCTTAATAATAGAAAACATCCTGATGAACAGTCAGGATGTTTTTTTTGTATCCAATATAACTTTGAAATGGCGTTACTCGAGAAATCATTGATGGTCAAAATATCTACGTTGCCAGGTGCAGGTCGCGGGTTGTTCACGAAAGTGGCAATTGCAAAAGGCACACGCATTGTGGAATATAAAGGTAAAATTGTGACGTGGAAAGAAGTCGAGAAGATGGCGGATGACCGTAACGGCTATGTGTTTTTTTTCAATAGCAAGAATTGTATTGATGCCTGGCAGACTAAGAAATCTGTTGCACACTACGCCAATGATGCGATGGGAATTACTCGTTTGCCGGATGTGCGTAATAATGCTGAATATGTCACAGAAAAGAAACGATGTTATATTGAGGCTTCCAAGAATATTCCGGCAGGTTCAGAAATATTGGTTGGTTATGGCGCGGAGTATTGGCAAGTGATTCGTTACAACATAAGACTAGAACAAAAGAATAGGGAGAAAGAAGGAAAACAGATTACAGGCAAAGAATTGCCTCATCACAAAGCTTCCAAGAGAGTCAAGAAAAAATAGATATAAATTACTGTTTGGCAGCCAACTTCTTCGCCCTATCGATCGATTCCAGCATCAAGGCTTTTACCTCTTTGATTCTTTCCATTTCAGATTCCAGATAAGCGCGTGCTTTTTCTTCATCAATTGAATCCGGCAAGGGCTGAAAATGATGCATCCAATTCATCATCTCGTGATCCGCAGAATCCAATTGAATAATCATAAGTTCTAATTCTTGTTTGGCGTCCGCTCCCATATCAAGTGTATTAGCTAACCTATCCTTAAGTTCTTTTTTTTGCTGATAGATATCTTCTAAACGGGGCATGACCTCGTCATGAATGTCCATGACCTGTTCATATAATGCTTGATTCGGATTGTCATCATTTTCTGACTCATGTTGATGTTCTTCATGATTTCCAGATTTGGCACATGCAACAAAGAAAAGGAATAGTAGGAATAGAAGTCTTCGTAGGGTTTTCATGGACTTAGCATAAAATCTCTATAAAGATAATTGATTTGAAGACATCACTCAAAGCAATTCAGCTAACTAACAAGGGTTAGGAATGAAACTTTCTATCAAAAATGATGGTCGTAAGTTGGTGGAACGGATTTTTTGTTATTTCTTAGCTCTTACAATAAAGAAAATGAACAACAAGCGATTCTATTTTAGCTTCTATTTTTATCCAGCCCCTGGGGGACTTGATAGAGAATCGCTTTGTTGAAAAGATAAAACAAAAGAAACTCAGAAAAGTCCCCCGAAGCATCGGGGGACTTTTTATTTTATGAATAACCAATGGGAAAGAAGAGGAAATTGAAAGTAGCCATACAAGGGATTGCCACCAGCTTTCATGAGGTGGCTGCGATGAGTTATTTTCAAGAACCAATTGATACAGTAGAATGCTTGTCCTTTCATTCCTTATGTGAGTCGCTTAAAAAGGGCGAATCAGATTTTGCAGTGATGGCCATTGAAAACTCTATTGCAGGAAGTATTCTTCCTAACTATTTTCTTTTGCAGGAATATCACTTTTCTATCATTGGAGAAGTTTATTTGCCTATTCATATGCACTTGCTTGCTTTACCCGGAGTGAAGTTGTCTGACATAAAGAACATCGAATCCCATCCGATGGCCATCCGACAATGTAATGATTTTCTTTTTCGGTTGAAGAATGTAGAAATCCGTGAAAGTGATGACACTGCCGTATCAGCCAGAAAAGTAAAAGAGAAGAAACTTACCGATACGGCTGCAATTGCCAACGAACATGCCGCCAAGAAATTCGGACTACAACTATTAGAAAAGCGAATCGAGACGCATAAGAAAAACTTTACTCGGTTTTTAATTTTAGCGAAGGGTAGAAAAGCAGTGATTGAAAGTAACAAAGCTTCTTTGTGTTTTGAAGTAGCCAATGAAGTGGGAAGTTTGGCCGATGCATTGATGACACTCAAAGAGAATAAAATCAATTTGACTAAAATTCAGTCTATTCCAATTGTTGGTAAGCCCAGTGAATACTCTATCCACATTGATGTTGAGTGGAAGAGACGAAAGAGTTATGATGATGCGATTCGCCTCGTATTGCGCCAAGTCAGGAACTTGAATATTTTAGGAGAGTATAAGAAGGCGAAGATTGAGTATAAATGAAAAGGCGGAAGTAAGTAGATGGAATTAACATGATAGAATCAGCGAATCGAATCAAGAATGTAGAGGAGTATTACTTTAGCAAGAAGTTAGCTGAGGTGAGAAGTTTGGATACACCAGATTGGAAAGTCATTAATCTAGGAATAGGAAGCCCAGATCAGATGCCCTCTAGTAATTCAATTGAGGCACTTATTCAATCGGCAAAGAATCCCGCTAATCACGGGTATCAAAATTACAAGGGCATACCGCAGCTGCGTCAGGCGATTGCAGACTTTTACAAAAAGACCTATAGCGTTTCATTAAAGATTGATTCTGAGATTTTACCCTTGATGGGATCAAAAGAAGGCATCATGCATATTATGATGGCATTTGTTAATGAAGGTGACGAAGTACTGATTCCGAATCCCGGATATCCGACCTATGCATCTGTTGCTAAGTTAGTAGGCGCAAAGACGGTGACCTATGAGATGAAGGAGGAATTAGATTGGAGTATCGATGTCGACTCTTTGCGTAACAGAGATTTATCTAATGTAAAGATCATGTGGGTGAATTTTCCACACATGCCTACAGGCAGGATTGCTTCTAGCAAAGAAATGCAAGAGTTAGTTGATTTAGCAAGAGCGAATAATTTTCTGATTGTCAATGACAATCCATATAGTATGATCTTGAATGATTCCCCATTCAGTATTCTTAATGTGGATGGAGCAGACGAGGTAGCCTTGGAGTTAAACTCATTAAGTAAGTCGCACAATATGGCTGGATGGCGGATTGGTTGGGTGGCAGGCAATGCTACCTACATTGATGCGGTATTGCGAGTAAAAAGCAATATGGATTCCGGCATGTTTCTCGGCTTACAGCATGCAGCAGTTGAAGCACTGCAGAATGGAGAGGAATGGTTCACGCAACTGAATAGTGTATATCAAAAGAGAAAAGAGGCTGCGTGTGAAATATTGGATGAATTGGGATGCGTCTATTCAACTCAGCAATCCGGATTGTTCGTTTGGGCTAAAGCCCCAGCCCATGTACTGGAAGTAGAAAAATGGATTGATGAAATTCTATATGGTACTCATGTTTTTATTACGCCTGGATTTATTTTTGGAGATGCAGGCATGAGATATATTCGTATTTCGCTTTGTGCTACAGAGGAAAAATTAAGCGAAGCGCGTGAAAGAATCCATCAATTTGAATTGGCTCGAGTCTCAAGTCAGAATACAACCTTCCAACGATCATGAAAGTAGCAATTGTTGGTTTGGGATTAATAGGGGGCTCGATGGCCATTGATTTACGAAAGTCGGGGCTAGCTACTGAATTGATGGGTGTCGACTTTAATCAGGATCATGCGCAACAAGCGCTTGAACTTGGCCTGATTGATTCTTTATTGCCTGAAAATAAAGCCTTCGCACTTGCAGATTTGATCATTTTAGCAATACCAGTCAATGCAGTTAATGCTTTACTTCCTTCTGTGTTAGATTCTTTGAAACGGGATACCGTGATTATTGATACGGGATCAACGAAAAGTTCGATATGCAAGTCGGTCAATCAACACCCTAAGCGTATGCAGTTTGTTGCTGCACATCCTATTTCCGGAACGGAGAATTCGGGACCAACTGCGGCATTAGCAGGATTATTTCACGGTAAGACTAATATTATTTGTGAGCAAGATAAATCTTCTGAACATTCTTTAGCAGTATCCAAAATTGTCTTTGACGCATTGGGCATGAATACCATTTTCATGGAGGCTGAGGAACATGATAAACATGTAGCCTATGTTTCGCACTTATCGCACGTAAGTTCATTTTTGCTTGGGCAAACGGTATTGGATATTGAGAAAGACGAGAAAAACATATTTGATCTGGCAGGAAGTGGTTTTGCTTCTACCGTTCGTTTAGCAAAGAGTTCTCCGGCTATGTGGGCGCCCATTTTTGAACAGAATTCAGAATATTTAAGTCAGGCACTATTGGAATACATCATGCACTTGCAGAAATTCCATTATCATTTAATGAAGAAAGACACCAAAGAGTTGATGAAGACGTTGACGAATGCGAATGAGATTAGAAGGGTATTGGATAAAAAGTAAATAGTTTAGGTAGAGAATTTAAGGTGGGAGGGAAGGTTAAAATGAAGTAGCTTGAGAACGGAACCTCCTATTTTGAAAGCCGCCCAAAGGGAAAAATAGATGTAGGAAAAGTAAAATGAATTTTAAATCTTGAATCTTAATAATTGAACAGTATGAAAAAGGGATTAGAGCTAGAATCAATTGCTGAATGGTTAGGCGTAAAAAAGCCGATCATCATCAGCGGGCCATGCAGTGCTGAAACAGAAGAGCAGATGGTTGAAACCGCAAAACAGATTGCTGCCACGGGCAAAGTGCATGCACTGCGAGCCGGCATCTGGAAGCCACGCACTCGTCCTGGTCAATATGAAGGAGCAGGATATATCGGATTGAATTGGTTAATGACCGCTAAGAAGGAAACAGGTTTACCCGTTACTACAGAAGTAGCCAATGCAGCGCATGTGGAAGCTGCGTTGAAAGCAGGAGTAGATATTCTTTGGGTTGGTGCACGCACTACGGTAAATCCTTTTTCAGTTCAGGAAATAGCTGACTCTTTGAAGGGTGTGGATATTCCTGTGATGGTAAAAAATCCGGTAAATCCGGATCTCGAATTATGGATTGGTGCTTTAGAACGATTGAACAAGGCAGGAATTAAAAAAATGGCTGCTATTCATCGCGGCTTTTCTTCTTTTGAAAAGGGCCCTTTCCGCAATTTACCGATGTGGGATTTAGCGATCGAACTGAAGACGCGCTTTCCTGAATTGGAAATCATCTGCGATCCCAGTCATATTTCTGGCAATAGAGAATTGATTTCATTTGTTTCACAAAAGGCGCTTGACCTTGACATGTCAGGTTTAATGATAGAGAGCCATATCAATCCGGATGCAGCATGGAGCGATGCGAAGCAACAAGTGACACCTGCTGCACTAGGAAAAATATTAGAAGACTTGGTGGTGCGCACATCCTCCAGTGAGAGCAAGGCCTTTAAAGATACATTGAGCCTCTTGCGTGAACAGATTGACCAACTCGATGATGAAATCATGCAGAAGATGTCTTCGCGTATGAAAGTTTCTGAGAAGATCGGTCAATATAAAAAAGATAACAACGTGACGATCCTACAGGTAAATCGTTGGGAGGAAATTATTAAGACGCGTGTCACGCTCGGCAAGGCGATGGGGTTGGAGGAAGGATTTATGAGAGATTTACTTCGTCTAGTTCATCATGAGTCGATACAGGTGCAGACAAAGGTGATGAACCAAATGGAAGAAAGAGTTTAAGGAATGGACTCGCGATTTAATTTACGATATTCAACAATTAAATTAATTATTGGCTTTTGCCTACTTATTAATTTTTCGCTGGCCTACTCACAGGGTGCTGACAAAAAATATTTACTTGGACAATTTGATGAATCGAAGGATGATCGATTTGTGAAATTAGATACCACCTATGCCAGAGGAAGTGCTGCGGGAAAATATTTGCGCAGAGAAGCATATGAAGCATTTGTAAAGATGGCCATTGCCGCAAAACAAGATGGAGTTTCTTTCATTATTATCTCAGCTACCCGAAATTTTGAAGCACAAAAGCGAATTTGGGAAAACAAATGGGAAGGACGGACCGTGGTGGAGGGAAAGAACTTAACGACCATTTCTAATTTAAAGGAACGTGCAAGGTTAATTTTATTGTATAGTTCTATGCCCGGTACGTCTCGGCATCATTGGGGTACAGATATGGATTTGAATGCTCTTGAAAATTCTTATTTTGATTCCGGGGATGGTTTAAAAGCATATCAATGGTTAACAACACATGCTGCGGAATTTGGTTTTTGCCAGCCCTATACATCTAAACGCAAAGGACGGACAGGATATGAAGAGGAGAAATGGCATTGGTCCTATCTCCCTCTATCAAGTGAACTTCTAACATCTTATGTTAATTTAGTTAAGTATTCGGACATCAAAGGATTTAATGGAAGTGAAACGGCCAGCAAGTTAAAAGCCATTCAGAATTATGTACAAGGCATTGGTTGTAAGTAATACCCGCAACTTCTTTTGCAAGAAAGCCTTTCTAAAGGGCGTATTATTTTTTCAGTTTATTCTTCTGATTAGCTGTGCTCAATCACCAAAACAGCAATTTGATCTCATTATTAGAAATGGAATGATTTACGATGGATCTGGAAATAAGCCTTATGAGGGTGATGTAGCGATTCATGCTGATACACTCGCAGCCATCGGAGATTTGTCGAATGCCATAGGTAAAGAAGAAATAAATGCAACTGGATTAGCGATTTCTCCCGGGTTTATAAATATGCTGAGTTGGGCAGATGGCTCACTACTCAAAGATGGACGTTCAATGAGCGATATCAAACAAGGCGTCACATTGGAAATATTTGGTGAAGGTTGGAGCCCTGGGCCGCGTGTGAAGAAAAATAAGAAGGATACTTTATGGACAACATTAGGTGAATACTTTGAAGTGTTGAGGCAAAAAAAAGTAACTCCTAACTACGCTTCATTTGTAGGGGCTACCTCTGTTCGCAATTATGTGTTGGGTTTTGAAAACAGAAAGCCTACCGAGCAAGAATTAAACGAAATGAAGAAATTGGTTAAGGAAGCTATGCAGCAAGGTGCAATGGGTTTAGGCTCTTCACTGATTTATGCCCCGGCCGATTATGCAACGACAGAAGAGTTAATTGAACTCTGTAAAGTTGTATCAGGTTATGGGGGCATGTACATAACTCACATGAGAAGTGAGAGTGACAAAATATTGCCGGCTATGAACGAAGTTTTTCGAATAGCCAGAGAAGCGAATGTTCCCGCGGAAATATATCATTTGAAAATAAATAACACCTGGAATTGGAATAAAGTAGACACAGTGCTGGCGAAGATTGACAGTGCTCAAAAAGCCGGATTGAAAATTACTGCTGACATGTATACTTACAATGCCAGTGGAACGAGTATTACTGCACGACTACCTACTTGGGTACAAGAAGGCGGCCTTGGGGATATGCGTAAGCGAATTCGAAACCCCACAACGCGCAGACGATTGTTACGAGAAATGGAATTGGGAATTCCTAGTAGAAACTCTGACCCCAAAGATGTAATGGTAATGGGCTTTCGCGCTGATTCGTTAAATAAACTATATCGATCAAAAAGATGGAGTGAGATTGCCAAGATGCATGGTAAAAGTGCCAACGAAACAATTTTGGATTTATTAGTGGCCGATAAGTCAAGTATACCCTGTATTTTCTTTTTGATCTCAGAGGAAAATATTAAGAAGATGCTCCCTCTTCCTTATGTTAGTATTTGTTCGGATGCGGGATCTATTCCTGATGAGACTCCATTTAATGAAGATGGAACTCACCCAAGAGCGTATGGCAGCTTTGCGCGATTACTTGCAAAATACTCCAGAGAGGAAAAACTTATTTCGACTGAAGAAGCCATTAGAAAAATGACTTCACTTCCAGCTAGTAATTTGAAAATATTTAAGCGTGGCTTATTGATGCCTGGGTACTTTGCTGATGTAGTTATTTTTGATGCTTCAACTATTCAAGATCATGCGACTTTTGAAGACGCACATCAATATGCAACGGGGGTGCAACATGTTTTTGTAAATGGCCAACAAGTTTTAAAAAACGGGGAACATACAGGCAGCAAGCCCGGAAGACTTGTAGCCGGACCTGGATTTCAGAGGAAGAAATAGGTAGGATGAGTTAACACAGTATCTTCAATTGGAATTGCTCTTTTACAAAAGATTATATTCTGTAGTAAACTTTTCATTCGTCTTATACAATCTAGTGTAAGGCATGGTGTTAACTGTCCTTTTTTTAGATATCTCATCTTTTTTCATCCTTATTTGAGTATCTTTGCACTTCGATCCTCCCAGTTCCCGTAAAAACCGCATTCAGCGGTAAACTTGCCAGTTGGCAGGAAGGTTAATCAAAGAGGCGTAAAACAAACAATCGTCTCCTCAATCAAAAAATTACTATGTCATTTGAAAATTTAAGTCTTATTGAGCCAATACTTCGGGCTTTAAAAACAGAAGGATATACTAAACCTACACCGATTCAAGAGCAAGCTATTCCGATTCTATTAGAGAGAAAGGATTTGCTTGGTTGTGCACAAACAGGTACTGGAAAAACAGCAGCCTTTGCTATACCCATTTTGCAATTGCTTCATCAGGATCAACTCTACAAAGCAAGTGTAGGTATTAGCACATTAATTCTTACACCAACACGCGAATTAGCCATTCAAATCGGGGAGAGTTTTGCGGCTTACGGCAGAAATCTAAAACTAAAACATACCGTCATCTTTGGAGGGGTTTCACAAAAATCACAGACCGATGCATTGAAGGCAGGTGTAGATATTCTTATTGCTACTCCGGGTCGATTGCTGGATTTGATGAATCAACGCTTTGTGAAGTTAGATCATATCAAAATATTTGTGTTGGATGAAGCAGACCGTATGCTAGATATGGGATTCATTCATGATGTAAAAAAAGTAATAGCTAAACTGCCTTCTAAGAGACAGACCTTATTTTTCTCAGCGACCATGCCGAAAGAAATTTCTTCATTGGCGAATTCAATCTTGACGCACCCTGTAAGAGTCGAAGTGACTCCTGTTTCATCTACAGCCAATACCATTCAGCAATCCTTGTATTATGTAGATAAGAAAAACAAGAAATCGCTTTTGCTTCATTTGTTGAAAGACGAAGCAATCGTAACCGCCTTGGTTTTTACGCGTACCAAACATGGTGCCGACAAAGTGACGATGGATTTAAATAAATCGGGTGTTCATGCCGAAGCCATTCACGGGAATAAATCGCAGAATGCCAGGCAGCGTGCATTGAGTAATTTTAAGTTGCAAAAGACAAGAGTGCTGGTGGCTACAGATATTGCAGCACGAGGTATTGATGTGGATGAATTATCAACTGTTATCAATTTTGAGTTGCCGAATATTCCTGAAACATATGTACATCGCATTGGACGCACAGGTCGTGCTGGACTAAGTGGTAAGTCTATTTCGTTCTGTGATTTTGAAGAAAGAGAATTTCTCCGCGACATTCAAAAGTTAATTGGTAAACCTGTACCGGTGATTGATGGTCACCCATTTCCGATGACGGCAACCAGTGGTGATGCGGATAAACCCAAAGAGGCATCTCGTCATGGACAACAGCGAAGATCAAGTGCAAAGCCTTCATCTTCCTCTTCACATTCTTCTCAGACTTCTTCGCAAGGAGGTAAAAGTTGGGGTGGTAGACAGCGAAGGTATAATTAAGCTATCGCTAGAAAGGGATTATAGGAAAGTAAAAAGGTAAAGATATTCTTAATAGTAATTAGGAATATTTAGCCCTAATGTGATTTTCAAATTCCCTTTCCACGTATCGCCTTGTTTTGTTAATGAAATGATAAGGTTGCCTCCTCGTTGTTCTGCTTTTCGTTTCATCTCTGAAGTGATCAAAGAATCATCTGCAAACCAAACCTCATCTATATAGTATAGTGTTTTGTGAGGCTCCTTGACAACAATATGTATGTGAGCTGGTATCCGGGCGTTTGGATAGGGCATAGGCCGGATGGACTTTAGTTTGAATAGCCCCTTGTTATCTGTTCGAACCCATCCTCGCAAATGTCCATTTCGTTTGGCATGAAGTTGACCTTTGACAGGAGAATATAATCCATGGGCGTCTGTATGGTAGATGTAGAGCACAATGTCTTTAGCGGGCGTTTTGCCATCTTTCTGATATACAATCCCGGTTAATTCAAAGCGTGTGCCTGGCTCTTCTTTGGTAGCCAGCGATGTCTCTGATGAAATGTCTTTCAACAGAGGAATGCCTTCGTACATCAAATCGCAACCATCACAGTAGTCTGCAATGATCCGATCGCTCGACTGCTTCACCTGCTGACCATTACAAGTTACAGCCAGTATGAAAAAAGCTATTGTGACTATTACTTTCGTTGTGTTTCTTACACTATTCATATTTTAACGTATTGGCTGGATTCATCATGGCAGCACGGATCGTTTGGGTACTTACGGTAATCAGTGCTAGCAGTATAGCTGCGAAAGCAGATAGGAAATAGATGACTACATTCATATCCATGTGATACGCAAAAGTATTTAGCCATTTGTTCAAAAAGAACCAAGCCAACGGCCAGGCCAAAAGATTAGCCAATAAAATTAACAGTATGATTTCTTTTGAAAGCAACGAAAGAATACTTGGCACAGAAGCTCCTAATACTTTGCGTATTCCAATCTCTTTCACTCGTTGTAAGGTGTTAAAGGTAGCTAGCCCAAACAATCCCAAACAGGCAATGAAAATGGCAAGTCCTGAAAAGATCGTAAAAAGTTGACCTTGTCTTTGTTCATCATCATATAGTTTTAAATAGTTATCACTCAAGAAAGTATAACTAAAGGGACGATTTGGAAGAAATTCTTTCCATGTTTTCTCGAGGTGCTCGATGCCTTGTTTCATATTTTTTCCTTCCATTTTTACAGAAAGACGATTGAAATAGTCAATGTAAAATACAAGGGGGACGATTTTCTGATGTAGAGATTCAAAGTGAAAGTCTTTCACGATTCCAATCAACTTTCCGGTTTTGCCGGCATAGTTGAAATCTTTAAGGATGGCATCATTCATATCTTTCCATCCATAACTTTTGGCCGCAGCTTCGTTTACAATAAAGGCCAGGGAATCGTCAGTGGGAATATCTTTTGAAAAATCACGCCCGGCTACAAACGAAACGTTGTACGTTTTAAAAAAATCATAATCTACGGTTACATATTTTGTAGTCACCGTTGAGTTGACCAAGCTGTCACCTTTCATGATAAGAGGAGGGCCTTGACTGTCAAGAAGTCTACCCGTAGGTATGCGTGAAGATCGACTCAATGCCTTGATACCTGAAAATTTTAGCATCTCATTATAGAATGACTCATAAGTAGTTGATAATTCATCATAGTATAGTAATGTCACCACTTGATCTTTATCATAGCCCAAGTTGCGACTATTCAAATAGCTTAATTGTTGAAAAGTGATGGCGGTTGCGATCAATAAAATAATAGAGATAGTGAATTGTGCCACCACCAATGACTTGCGCAGTAGTCCTTTTTCTTTCGTCAAACCTTGTTGCCCTTTAAGAACTAGGGCAGGTTTGAAACTGGATAAGACAAAGGCAGGATACAGTCCCGCTAGAATCCCTACCGCTATCGAAAACAAAACCAGACCAGCGTACAAGGGTAGATTATGAGCGGGACTGAGCATTAAATTTTTTCCGGTAAAAGTATTTAACCATTCAATGGAGATAGTAGAAAGCCCCATTCCAAGAAGAAGCGCCAAGAATGCAATCATGACAGATTCGCTCAGGTATTGAATAATCAATTGATTTTTTAGAGCACCCGCAACTTTTCGCATTCCCACTTCTTTGGCTCGCTTTGTAGCCCTTGCGGTGGAAAGATTAATAAAATTAAAACATGCAATAAGAATAATGAAAAGACCTATTACCGCCATCATATAGACATTGTTGATGTTGCCATTAACTTCCAGTTCATCATCAAGATGGGAGCGAAGGTGAATGTCCGTTAATTTTTGGAGAGATAAACGTGTTCGACTTGATGCTACAAAATCTGGTGGAGCACCGTAATTAGCTTTCGCGTAGGGTCCCAAATGTTTATTTAAGAATTCGGGAAGTGCAGATTCTACTTTCTTTGGATCCGTGCCCTCTGAAAGAAGTAAGTATGTACCAAATGCATTGTTCCCCCAATTCGTTTCTAGCCCTTTACGTCCATAGATAGTTTCGTTTTCAAGCGTACTGAATGAAACCATATACTCTGGGTGCCAATGTGCTTGAAGTGGAAAATCTTTGTACACGCCCGTTACTTCAAGGTCAAATTGATTATTAGCACGGAGACGTTTACCCAATGCATTGCCATCTGCAAAAAATTTGCGGGCTGTTTTTTCAGAAAGCATTACGGTGAAGGGGCGGATCAGCGCTTTCGCGGGATCACCGGATGTTGTGGTGATGTCAAAGATTTTAAAAATATCAGGCTCCACCACAAATAGAAATTCTTCAGAAAAATTTTTGGTGAGTACCCCACCTTCTTCTTGTCCTACGACCAATCGGTAGTTGATGGTGCGCGCCATCACATCTATTTCACCAAAATCATTTTTTAGTAATGGCCCAATAGGAGGGGCCACATTACCAAGGTGAAGATTGGCCACACCGTCCTGATTTAAGAAGGTGCGCGTGACACGATACGTTCGATCAGCTTGGTGATGATAGCTGTCATAATTTAATTCATCGGTGACGAAGAGATAGATGAGGATGGAGCACGTCATGGCGAGTGCTAACCCGGCAATATTGATGAAAGCGGTAAGCCTGTTGCGGAAGATAGATCGCAGTGCTATTTTGTAGTAATTCAGAAGCATAAGAGTGGGTTTAAATGAAAGCCAATCATCCCAAAGTGTAATTACTGACAAAGACCATTCCTTTTTTCAATCGTTGCTTTGTCATGGTAAATGAAGGAATACGACTTGAATTCATATGATAGGTGCGATAAAACAAAATGTAACTTCCCGGAAGCGCACAGCAGTTGACCGAAAGTGGGATTATCATTATTGGAAAGCGATGCTTATCAATAATTGTTGATTGAAGCTTTTTCATCTACTCCTAAAAGCCAATTAAACAGTTTTCCTTTTATCAATGGACCCGAGCTATTAAAAATATTCACTGCAATGCTTGCTACGGCCAACGATCCAATGGTTAAGTACAACTCCATTTTAAAACTAAATACAGCGAATAACTGAAGACGTATGAATGAATAAAAGGCTAATTGTGAAATTATGATCACTAACCCAAGAAGATCAAACCACTGCGGAACTCTTTGATAAATGAAAAGTAAAACCATGATATGAATCCAACAAGCCAGATAGGCTATGATCCATTCATCCGTGTTCGTTAATTGATCAATGTAGTCTTGATTGAGGATCATTGAAAGGATGTTCGCGTGGACGACAACGCCAAACATGTCGGGATTTGACCGACCTGCAAATACTTTATTCAGAGGCGTATAATACCCATCATCGAAATCGTTCGCTCCGGTAGTTTCGCCTAAGTAACCCAAAAGAACAATTTTGTCTTTGACGAGTGATTCTGAAAGTGAGCTATATTTTGATTGACCTTTAGCAGTAAAAAAACCGGAATCGACTGTTTTAAAGATCCGATTGATTGTATCCTCTCCAGTTCGAATATTTCCACGATAATTAATTAATTCGGATGCCAAGTTTCTTCGTAGAAACTTATTTGTTATTACGGAGTCATATTGCATAGCTACTTGAGCGCTAAAGGCAAGTTGTCTTTTCCCTTCAATTATTTGTTGTGGCCACAGTGATCGTACTACTCTGATTATTTCCTGGCGACCTTTCTCGATGGGTAGGCTGATAAACCCATGTTTTGAATATTGCTGAAAGATGGGTTCTGATGTTTCAATGGAGTCTGATACGATTGATTCATTTGTCGGAATAAATGAATCTGTTTGAAAAAGATGGGACGCAAGAACAACATGTCCGGATTTTAGGATGGCATCCCGTAACATTCTGTTGCCTAGGGTATCTAACAATTGAGGACAATTAATGGTGTCTCTTAAGCCATCTTCACAATTATAGATGGCATCAATGCCTATCACTTTAGGGTGAAACTTAGAAATTGTGTTGATCTGTTCAGCAACTTTTTTGCGTGATAGATGGCCAAAATTGACGAGTAGGATTCTTTCCTCAGTCGATGGTTGTGGTCTAAGTCTGGTATATGCATAATCAGTCAGATCAAAATCATCTAGCGCAAAACTCTCGGGATATACATACAGCGAAAAGAAATTAGTAGAAGCAATCAGTGAACCAAGGAAGGTTAATGCTAAAGTTAACACCGTTACAACGGCAGCCCTTCTTGCCAGCCGTACCTTGAAAAAAATGCCGATGGTAGTTAGAAGCAGTATGCCATAGAAAAGAATTTGACTCATTCTGTTAGATGATTGGTGGTGATAAAGCTACTGTTTACTTGATCAATAAATGTAGTATTTGTTTGCCTAAATCCTTGATGTCTGATCAGGTGAATTCTATAGGTTATATTGGTTTGTTGTTCATTTTTTAGTCTTTTACTCAATACCCCTTTTGATTTACAGAATTATCTTGTCATGTATTATTTATATTACCTTAAAGATGCATCCAGTTAAGGTTATTAGAGAATGCTATTCTATAACAATTTATTAATAAAAGCTAGTAATGCGGTTTAGGGTTTTGCAGTTGCAGCATTGCTCTTTACAAAGGCTCTAAAAGCTTCTTAAGTAAAAAGCCGGGGGATCTATTACAGCCTTTGAAATAAAAATTTGCCCTGAAAATCAGCACTTTACAACTTTTATATAAACATTGCACTTAAACTGAACACTGTTTAGTAATTTTGCCGTATAAGCAGTTTATATGGGAGTAAAAGAACGGAAAGAGAGAGATCGGCAAGGGATGCGGGAAAAAATCCTGCAATCGGCCCACCATCTTTTCTTAGACAAAGGTTTTGAAGATATCAGTATCCGTAACATCGCGGAAGCGATTGAGTATAGCCCCGCCACTATTTACCTATACTTCAAAGACAAGAATGAAATATTTTTTGCCTTGCATGGGGAAGCCTTCAAAATCTTTAATTCCTACTTGGGTGAGGTGATGTTGATCAAAGATCCAATGGATCGGCTGATCAAGTTAGGGGAGAAGTATATCGAGTTTACTTTTGCGCACCCCAGGTATTACAACATCATGTTTATCATGGAAGCCCCCATGAACTGTGATGAGAACAGCGAGGACTGGCAAGAGGGCGCGAAGGCGCATTGCTTTTTGGAAGGAGTGGTGGAAGAATGCAAGAAGAACGGGCATTTTAAAAACCTTAATACCAAAATTTTATCATTCACCATTTGGAGCTACATGCATGGCATGTGTTCGCTGGCCCTGCGTAACCGCATGAGAATTTATCCGGAAGCGGAACGTGAGTCCATCCGGAAGAAATCATTTAAGCAATTCACAAATTTATTGAAGGCACTATAACTATTATCCATCATGCATACCCGATCATTTCCAGTTATTTTTTTCCTTTTGTTTTTTACTCAACACATCATGGCGCAGAGTCATGTGTTGGAGGCGTACATTCAGGAAGGCCTTAAGAGTAATCTTCAGCTGCAGCAAGAACAACTCAATTACGTAAAGAGTACTCAAAATCTGGCGCTATCCCGGGCCCTCTTTTTTCCACAAGTCGCTGCTTCAGGCGCCTATACTTTAGCTGGAGGAGGAAGAAAGATCCAATTCCCCGTGGGTGACTTGCTGAATCCGGTATACACTACATTGAATCAACTGACCAACACTAATTCTTTTCCGCAAATCGAAAACGTGAACACGCAATTTCTTCCCAATGATTTTCATGAAACGAAGCTACGGGTAATACAGCCATTATTTAATCCGGAGATATATTTCGCCTACAAGGCGCAGAAAGAACTCATCACAGTCCAACAGGCGCAGAAAGAAGCCTATGAAAATGAGTTAAAGTTTACCATCATCTCTTCCTATTATCAATACTTACAAAGCGAGGAGGCGATTGGAATTTTAACGAGGACGCGTGGTTTATTATCAGAGCTCTATAAACTGAATCAAAAATTAGTAGCCAATGCGAAAGCAACCAAAGATGTGGAGCTGAATGCAGAATATGAATTAAGTAAATCAGATTATGTATTGGCGGAGGCGAAAAAAAATAATCGGGTTGCCAAATCCTATTTTAATTTTCTGTTGAATCGCGAGTTAGATGCAACAATCCAAAAAGACACAAGCATCATGGCATTCGTCAGGGAAGAATCTTCCTTGCAACAACTTACCACGCTAGCAATACAGCAGCGCAATGAGTTGAAACAGCTGGAAGGTGGTTTACGCGCAACAGATCAAATGCTGAGTCTTCAGCGGGGAAGTGCGTATTGGCCTAAGTTGAATGTAGTGGGTGATATAGGGTACCAGGGGTTTTACTATAAATTTGATGGCCCTCAACAATTTTATCTTGTTCAATTTGGTCTAAGTTGGGATCTCTTTAAAGGAGGTGAAAAGAGAACTAAAATACAACAGGCAAAAATTGATTACCAGGTAGTAGAAAACAAGCTGCAACAATTGAAGAAGCAGATTGAATTACAAGTAGTGCAAGCTTATTATGAATTGGAAACGGCACAACAAACTTCTATTGCTTCTCAAAGTGGAGTGCGGAGTACCGCACGTTCATTTCAAATCATCAGCACCAAGTATAAAGAAGGGCAAGCTATTTTATTGGAATACCTGGATGCACAGAATAAGTTTACCACAGCTCAACTAACACAATCCATCAATCATTACGAGTTGCTGCGCAAAGAAGCGGCTTTGAATAAAACGATTTCAAATCTATAAGACCTGTTTATGAAGAAAATTTATTACTCTCTATTTATTTCGTTGGCTGTCGCAGCTACTTTATGGACGTGCAGTCCTGCGAAGAAGGAAACAATCAAATCGGTCATTGATGATTCGGCCATAGCCGTTAAGTTAACGGCTGTACAGGAAGCGGAATACAGTTTGCCGGTGATTAGCTCCGGATTAATTGCCACCGAAACGGAATCACGACTTTCATTTAAAGTAGGCGGTGTGATTACTAAAATATTTGTAAAAGAAGGGCAAACCGTAAGTAAAGGGCAATTACTTGCCACCCTGGATCTTACTGAAATTGAAGCGCAGGTTTCTCAGGCAAAAAATAATCTGGATAAGACCAAGCGTGATTTAGAAAGAGGTCAGCGGTTGTTCAAAGATTCTGCAGCTACGCTGGAACAGATTCAAAATTTGCAAACAGCCTCTCAGGTTGCGGAAGAGAGTTTTCGTATCGCCTCTTTCAACCGGCTTTATTCTTCTATTCATGCTAATAATTCAGGCAAAGTAATTCGTAAATTTTTGAATGAAGGGGAATTAGCTTCACCGGGGACGCCAGTATTAATTGTAAATTCTTCCGGACAAAATGAGTGGATTGTAAAAATCGGGTTGCCTGATGTGGATTGGGTACGGGTAAAAACGGGCGATCGCGTGAAAATTGTAACGGATGCCTATCCGGGAGTTGAACTCAAAGGTGAGGTAAGTACGCTTAATGAAGGAGCGGATGTGATGAGTGGGCTCTATCAAGCAGAAGTAAAGATCGTTCCGGGAATTAAAAAATTAGCATCAGGTCTTTTTGCAAAAGTAGAGATCGAGCCTACTACAAAACTAAAATTGAAAAGTGTGCCTATCGAAGCGATTGTAGAAGGTCATGGAAAAAATGCTTTTGTATTTGTAGTTGGCGATAACAAAATGACCGTTCGAAAAATTCCGGTGCAGGTTGCCTATCTCGATAGTAAGCTGGCATACTTATCGGGTGGATTAGAAAATATACAAGAAGTGATTACTTCGGGCTCTGCATTTCTTACAGAGAACTCATCTATTACCATCGCACAAAAATAATCGGTCATGAGGATAGCAGAATTTTCGGTAAAAAATTACCAATTCACGTTAATCATTTTTGCGCTTTTATTGGCAATGGGTTTGAATGCCCTATTCAATATGCCTCGGGGAGAGGATCCGGAGACGGAATCTCCTAGCTATGCGATCGTCATTGTTTATCCGGGCACCAGTCCGGTAGATATGGAGAAACTGGTGGTAGACCCGGTTGAAAAGAGAGTGAATGAGCTGGATAACATCAAGCGTATCACCGCCACAGTAAATGATGGACTTGCCGTTTTTCGCGTAGATTATAAACATGAATCAGACGTAGATGAGAAGTATCAGGAAATGGTACGGGAAGTAAATGCATTCCGTGCTGAACTGCCGCAGGATATATATTCGATCACCATCCAACGGTTTTCTTCAACCGATGTAAATATTTTGCAACTCGCTTTAATTTCTGAAACAGCTTCCTTTCATGAGTTAGAAAGGCAAGTAGAAGTGCTGGAAGATCAGTTGGAAAAAGTAAAGAACCTGAAGCGAATTGAAACTTTTGGATATCCGGAACAAGAAGTACGTGTCTCTTTGAATATCGAGAAGATGGCACAAAACAGAATTCCGGTCAATGCGGTACTGGGCGCTTTGCAAAGCGAGAATGTAAATATTCCGGGAGGGCGTATCCAAATGAACACCCGTACTTTTAACGTGAAGACGAGTGGGGATTACAAAGATATTGATGAAATAAAGAACACGATTGTCTATTCGGCAAATGGGAAGATCGTTTACCTGAAAGACGTGGCCACAGTAGAAAGTAGTTATCAAACCGAAACCCATATTACCCGATTGAATGGACATCGCGCGGTATTGCTTACTGCGAGCCAAAAAGATGGGCAGAATATTTTTGTAGTAGATGAGAAAGTTACACCCATCCTGGATCAGTTTGAAAAAAATCTGCCCGGCAATATAAAAATGGTGAAGAACTTTGACCAAGCAAAAAGTGTGGAGAAGCGATTGAGTCGCTTTGGCAAGGATTTTATTATTGCCATCCTGCTTGTTTCAATCACCCTGCTGCCGTTAGGCACACGCGCAGCAATTGTCGTAATGATTTCCATTCCGCTTTCTATTTTCACGGGGTTATTCCTGCTGGATCTATTTGGGTTTACCATCAATCAATTAAGTATCGTTGGATTGATTGTGGCGCTTGGCATATTAGTCGATGACTCAATTGTCGTAATAGAGAATATTGAAAGATATCTTCGGGCTGGTAAAACAAAAAGAGAAGCATCCATTGAGGCAACCAAACAAATTGGCTTAGCGGTATTAGGCTGTACAGCTACATTAATTCTGGCTTTTCTGCCTTTGGTATTTTTACCGGAGACAGCCGGTGACTTTATTCGCAGTCTTCCAATGGCAGTCATTCTTACCATTCTCGCTTCCTTGTTTGTTTCTTTAACCATTGTTCCCTTTTTAGCAAGCCGATTGTTGAAGACGCACACTTCGAAGGAAGGAAATATTTTCCTTCGGGCTTTAAAGAAAGTAATCAGTGGAACGTATACGAGATTATTGCACTGGTCATTGCGCCATACGTGGGCAACACTGGCTATTACGGTGCTGCTATTTGTGGGAAGCTTGGCCCTATTTCCACTGGTTGGCTTTAGTTTATTTCCTAAATCTGAGAAGCCACAGTTCCTGATTAATATTGAAACATCCAACAGCTCCAGTATTTTTGAAACAGATCGGGTAGCACGCTATGTCGAAAGTGAATTGAAAAAGGAGAAGGACATTACCTACTTCACTACCAATGTGGGCAAAGGAAATCCACGAATTTATTACAACGTCATCGCACGCAGTGAAACCAGCAACTTCGCCCAGTTCTTAGTCCAATTGAATGGGCTTTCACCGGAAGAAAAAACGAAATTGATCGATAAGCTACGCGCAAAATTTGTTTACTACCCCAATGCGAAAATCGAAGTGAAGGATTTTGAACAAGGTCCCCCGCTCGAGGCGCCAATAGCCATTCGGATATTTGGAGAAAACTTAGATTCGCTACGAAGTATTTCCATGAAGGTGGAAGATTTGATCAAAGCAACGGAGGGTACCATCTATGTCAATAATCCACTGGCCAATCAGCAGACTGACTTGCGAGTAAAAATTAATAAAGAGAAGGCAGGACAGTTAGGGATTTCCATTGCCGACATCGATCGCACGATTCGTTTAGGGGTAGCCGGATTAAATGTTGCGAAGTTTACACCGGGCGAAGGAGAAGATGAAATTAATATCAATGTGACACTCCCGAAAGAGCAATATGCTACTTATGACGTTTTTAATAAGTTACTGATTAATTCTATCAGCGGACAAGCTATTCCGCTTCGACAAGTGGCAAGTATAGAATTTGAAACATCGCCTAACTTAATACGCCACTATGACAAAGCACGATATGCTACAGTTACATCTTTTGTAAAGAGTGGATTTCTTTATGAAAATGTGACTAAGCAGGTCATTAAGAAGCTGGATGCTTTTACGTTTCCCAAAGGCTATACGTATGCAGCTGCAGGAGAAGTGGAGAATAAACAGGAATCATTTGGGGGATTAGGCACCATTATACTCATTACTGTATTTGGTTTTATTGCTGTATTAGTATTGGAGTTTGGTAATTTTAAAAGTACACTCATCGTGCTGTCTGTTATTCCGTTGGGTGTGATTGGTGCAGTCTTCATGTTGTTCATTACAGGTAACCCACTTTCATTTGTGGCGGTAGTTGGTTTAATCGCCTTGGCCGGGATAGAGGTGAAGAACTCCATTTTGTTAGTGGACTTTACACATCAGCTACGCGAGCGAGGGGTTGAACTGAATGAAGCTATTGAAAAAGCAGGCGAGATTCGATTTGTGCCAATTATACTAACTTCACTCACCGCCATTGGAGGTTTGATTCCGCTCGCGATAGAAGGCAATCCATTATATTCTCCACTTGCTCTAGTAATCATTGGAGGATTAATTAGTTCTACATTGCTATCTCGACTCGTAACGCCAGTGATGTATAAATTATTACCACCACGCGTGGAAGTAGTAGGAGAGAAGCCGGGAGATATTCCACTAGAGTAAATGGGTATTGCAGATATGTAAAATTCGGAATGAGGGAATCAAGTATTCGGATACATTAAAACCGGAATATTATCTTCTTGCAATGGGGGCTGCCAAGCAGCTCTCCGGGATTTTAAAAGCATCTACCAATGGAACCGCTTCTTGTCGGATATCCCAACACAGTTGGTTTACCAATTTGCGGATCGCTTTTGTTTTAGATCCTTCCATATAGCCACTTTCCAAATACCAACCTTTGTTATTTTCAATTTGTGATAGTGCAAAGAGTTGACAGAGTTTTCGCAGCACGGCTTGACAACCGGTGTCTTTGGTATGCTCCACTTGATCGATAAATCTTTCCAATATGATTCGTTCAATGTAGGCTTGTCCAACCTGGACCAAATGGTGTTGACTCACATTAAATGCATCGAATGAATCCATACCACTGCTAATGTGCTTCTTTAAGCGTTGCGCTGCGGAAACAAGTATATCACGTTCTCTATGTTTAAATGCTTCCAATTGAAATTCAAAACTGAGTAAATGTTCTTCATCTGTATTTCTTGTGAAGAAGGGATTTAGTTCTGTAAGTGATGAAGAGGCTTGTTCGGCAACAAAATTTAAAATGCCAAACATGCCCATGTTGCTAAATTCTTGTTTGAATTCAGTCAACCGTGCTTTTGCCACTAGTTGTAGTAGTACCGTATTATCTCCTTCAAAAGTGGTGTAGATATCGGTGTCATTTTTAAGTCTCTCAATTCGATTTTCAGAAAGGTAGCCTTTGCCACCACAGGCCTCCCTGCATTCTTGTAACGTAGCCGTGGTGTTCCAGGTAGCAAACGCTTTCATTCCTGCAGCGAGCGCTTCTATCTCTTGCATGTCTTTTTCAGTACGACTGATAAAACGTTCTGTTAAATAGCGCAGCGAAAAATGCAGTGCGTAGACGTTGGCCAACAAGGGCATCAATCTCCGTTGATGTGTGCGATAGTTAAGAATGGGCACTTCACTTCCTCCTTCAGGACCAAATTGTTTTCGTTGATCGCTATATCGGATGGCAATGGTCAACCCTGATTTGGAAGCACTCAAACCGGAACGCGGAATACCAATTCTTCCACCGACCAGTGTACCAAGCATGGTAAAAAATCTTCGGTTGTCACTTGCGATGGAGCTTTCAAATGTTCCGGTTGAGGAAACACTTGTAAATTTATCCAACAAGTTTTCATGAGGAACCATGACTTGATTGAAATGGATTTTGCCATTGTCTACGCCATTCAGTCCCATTTTCCTCCCACAGTCTTCGATTGTGACACCAGCTAATGTCTTTCCACTTTTATCGCGAATAGGCACTAGCAATGCACTGACGCCATAATCTTTTTCAGCAATAATAAGTTTGGCAAAAACAGTTGCCATCTGACCATGCGCTGCCGCATTCCCAATATATTCTTTCTTTGCCCATTCATTCGGTGTATTAATAATGAATGATTTAGTAGCATGCTGGTAGGTGGCCGTAGTTTCAATTCCTTTCACATTGGAGCCGTGCCCTGTTTCTGTCATGGCAAAACAGCCGGGAAGATCTAATGTGCCTATTTGTTTTAAATATTTTTTGTGATGTTTTTCTGTGCCCAGCAAGTAGACACTCATACCAAATAATCCGAATTGCACCCCAAATTTGATCACCATACTTAAATCATGATAGCTCAATGTTTCCATGATTGAAAAGTATTTGGCCATATCAGCCTGTCCACCAAACTCAGTGGGGTATGCCATTGAACCGAAACCCTGCTTAGCCAGAAGTTTGCACCACTGCAAAACTTTTTCGCGATAGTCTGCAAGGTTATCCGTATCTAGGTAACGGAATTCAGGATCGGAAATAATAGTCTTTACTTTATGAATGATATCTACCTGATCGCCATCTAGTATTTTGGCGAGTGCATTTACACTAAAAGTTGATTGTGTGCTGTGCTGCTCTGTGATCGTAGTCCTTTTTTCAGGATAGAATAGATACACCACTTCACCATGAATAAGCCCCAGTGTTTCATCCAAGCCTGCTAAGGATGTTCGAACCTCTGTTATTTCTCCACGAAGTGCGGTAGCGGATTTCAGTTGTGCCAGCGCTATGCCGATATCTACCAGATTAAGATTAGATGAAACGGGGATAGTATCTAATGCCTTTCTTATTTCAGATAACCAATTTCGAAATTCATCAGGAGAAGGTGGACTAGCCGGATTAATTTGTTCGAATAAAAAATTCTTTTCATCAACTGAAAGCCATTTCTGCTGTTCAATTGAATTGGTAATTACTTTTATTTCGCTAGGTGTCAAAACCGCATCGCTCCAAACTATATATAAGAGAGGGAGAAAGATATTCAGGTTTGGATTGGAATTTAGATAGTTGGATTCTAGCATAGCTTACGAAGTTAACAAATTAAAATTAGCAATTATTTTCTCTTGATCTATAGACAGTAAATCGATACATTACTCTTCAAAATTGGCCTATGAAGAAAGTTGTGGTAATTGGGTGGGTATTATTTTTACTAACTAGCTGCGAAAAAAAATCCTTTGAGGTAGTCATCCGGGGAGCTCTTGTTTATGACGGTTCAAATAGCGAGGGAGAAGTATTTGATGTAGCCATCAATGCGGATACCATTGCTTTTGTAGGAGATCTTTCAAAAGCCATTGGATTAAAAGAAGTGGATGGTAAGGGCTTGGTACTCGCTCCCGGATTTATTGATACCCATAGCCACCACGATAGAGGTTTACGTAAAGATCCTTCTGGGTTGGCTTTAGTAAGCCAGGGAATCACTACCATTATAGTGGGTCAGGATGGTGGATCCGATTTGCCACTAAAAAAATATTTTAAAATGCTCACCGATAGTCCGGTGGCTGTAAACGTTGGTTCGTACAGTGGACACAATACGCTCCGTGATCAGGTACTCGGTAATGACTTTAAGCGTAAATCAACCCAATCAGAAATTGATAGCATGGTCAAACTTTTACAGGCCGATATGGAAGCCGGTGCTTTCGGTTTGTCTACGGGTCTGGAATATGATCCCGGCATTTATTCTTCGAAAGAAGAAGTGCTTCAGCTTGCGAAGGTATTGCCTCCTTACAAGGGAAGATACATTAGCCACCTCCGTAGTGAAGACCGGTATTTTTGGGATGCCCTCCAGGAAATTATCACAATCGGTCGGGAAGCTAGAATACCTGTGCAGATAAGTCATTTTAAATTGGCCATGCGTGGGCTTTGGGGAAAAGCTGATAGTACGTTGATATTGCTAGAAGCTGCCAGGAAGGAAGGGATTGAGATTACGGCTGATCTGTATCCCTATACCTATTGGTCATCTACCATTCGGGTTCTTTTTCCTGAGCGTAATTTTAGAGACGAGAAAGAGGCCGCTTTCATTTTAAAAGAAGTGACCAGTGCCGAAGGAATTATCTTCAGCAAATACGGACCTAATCCGGATTACAATGGAAAGAGTTTGGCTGAAGTAGCGACTCTTGAAAAAATGTCTCCGGAGAAAATGCTTGTAGAAATAATTAAGCGATTAGACGAATGCAGAAAAAAGAGTGATGACTGTGGCGGAAGTATCGTGGCAACGAGTATGGACGAGAATGATGTAAAGAAATTGATGAAATGGTCATACACTAATATTTGTTCAGATGGAACAAGTTCAGGTAGACATCCCCGTGGTTTTGGTGCCTTCACCCGGGTACTGGGACATTATGTGCGAGATGAAAAGACAATTACAATGGCAGAAGCGATTTATAAAATGACAGGACTTGCAGCAGACCAGATCGGAATAAAAAAGCGTGGCCGGATTAAAGTAGGGTATTATGCTGATCTTGTACTATTCGATGAAAAGTCGGTGAAGGATGAAGCAACCATTCAAAACCCGCAGCTCGTTTCAAAAGGAATTGAGCAAGTCTGGGTAAATGGCAAAGAAGTATTTTTAAAAGAAAATGTCACTGGCAATTTAGTGGGGAAAGTAATTTATAGACAATCAGATAAATAAAATCTTAAAAATTAGACTTATGGAATGGCTCTTGCCATTCCAGGTGACCTTAAAAATTAAATATTAATACATGAAAAAGTATGTTATTTTATTTCTAGCCACATTCGGATTGTTGGCATCTTGCAAAAAGCAAACGTATGATGTAATCATTCGAGGAGGCACCGTTTATGATGGCTCCGGAAAGCCGGGAATGATGGTAGATGTAGCGATGAATGGCGATACCCTTGCCTTTATCGGAGATTTAAAAAATGCCGTTGGTAAGAAAGAGATTGATGCAAAAGGATTGGCGGTTGCTCCCGGGTTTATTAATATGTTAAGTCATGCGGAGGGCTCGTTGCTTTTTGATGGTAATTCTCAAAGCGACATTCGTCAAGGAGTAACACTTGAGGTTTTAGGTGAAAGCTCTATGGGCCCGATGAATGATAAGATGAAGGCAGATGAGGAAGAAGTCATGAAGCGCGATCCCGATTGGGCTTATAAGATTGATTGGACTACACTTGGCCAATACTTAGAAGGCTTAGAGAGAAAGGGTATATCAACCAATGTAGCTTCTTTTGTGAGCGCCATTACGGTACGTGTTCATGAATTGGGTTACGCCAATCGAGCTCCTTCCGCAGAGGAACTGGAACGAATGAAAGCCCTTGTCAAGCAAGCGATGGATGAAGGCGCAATGGGTGTTACCTCTGCGTTGATCTATGCGCCCGCCAATTATGCCAGCACCGAAGAATTGATTGAGTTAAATAAGGTGGCAGCCGCTTCTGGTGGTATGTACATCGCTCATATTCGAAGTGAAGGCAATTCAATTTTTGATGCAGTCAATGAAACCATCCGCATTGCACGAGAGGCAAAGCTTCCAGCAGAGATTTACCATCTGAAATTCAGTGGCAAGGACAACTGGAATAAAATTGATTCTGTGATTGCCCTGATTGACAACGCCAACCAGGAAGGATTAAAGATCACAGCAGATATGTATACCTATACGGCTGGCGCTACTGGCTTGGATGCAGCGATGCCTCCCTGGCTACAAGAAGGTGGTATCAAAGAATGGATTAAGCGGATGCAAAACCCAGTGATGCGCAAGAAGGCGTTGCAGGAAATGCGCACGCCTACTAATAAATGGGAAAACTTAATGATGTTGGCTGGCGATTTTGATAAAGTGTTGTTGATGGGTTTCACCAATGATTCTCTGCGAAAAAACTTTACAGGCAAAACGCTCGGACAGGTAGCCAAAATTTATGGTAAGACGCCTGAAGAAACCGCAATGGATTTGGTAATCACTGATGGCACTCGTGTAGGGACAGCTTATTTTCTAATGACAGAGGAAAACGTGAAGCGTCAAATTCAACTTCCGTATGTAAGCTTTGGATCGGATGCGGAATCATCTACTGCATCGGGTAATTTCTTAAAAACCCCAACACATCCACGTGCTTATGGAAATTTTTCCCGATTGCTCGGAAAGTATGTGCGCGAGGAGAAAGTAATCTCACTGGAGGAAGCCGTTCGTAGATTGACTTCTTTGCCTGCGTCCAATCTTAAGATCCAAAGACGTGGTGCTTTAATACCTGGGTATTTTGCTGATCTCGCTATTTTTGACCCAACCAAAATTGCAGACCATGCTACATTCGAAAATCCACATCAATATAGTACGGGAATGGTTCATGTGTTTGTGAATGGAATACAAGTACTCGAGAACGGGGAGCATACAAATGCAAGGCCCGGTAAAGTGGTGAGAGGGCCCGGATGGAAAAGTAATTAGGAAATTAAATTAATTAGTTAATAAATGGCCGGTAAATCTAGATGCCTTTTAATTGAACAATTTTATTTAAGAATCCATGGCCCATATTTGTGTTGTAAAGAATTTAGGGTATCTGCATATGGCCCAGTTGGATAATCAAAAGGCTTTGTTTCTACTTTGGGCCAATCACCTTTAAATTCTTTTTTTGGTCGGGGCATAGAAACAACATACGCAGCAATGTCCCAGGATTCTTCTTCTGTTAGTAATGGATTATCATAAGTAGCACCTTGCGGCATATTAGCCCGGATGTATTTTGCAAAATTTGAAATTCGAAAAAGTCCGGCTCCGGTATTGAAACTGTGGTCACCCCAAAGTGGCGGATAGATATAATACTTCTCACTACTACTGATCATTCCTTGTCCACTTTTTTGATGGCACACCAAACACTTTTGTTTATACAAATTTTTTCCTTTCAGCGTATCGGCTGCACGATTCAAAATTTTTATTTCCATAAATCCAGAACCGGCAGCTTTTTCTCCTTTCGGCACCTGATTGCCTACCCAACGGATATAGGAAACCATTGCCTTCATCTCTTTGGAAAGTGAATCTAACGGATTGCCATTGAGACTTCGTTGCAAGCAATCATTCACACGTTTTTCAATGCTTTCCAGGTTACCCGAGCGGGCGCGAAATTTTGGATATTGGGAAGCTACTGAGCCGAAATTATTTCCAAATGGTTTGGTGCCCCCATCCAAGTGACAATTTTGACAATTCATGCCATTGGAAATAGCGTCAACGATTCCTTTTGGTCCAAGGTAATAGGCTGTCTTCACAATTAGATTTCTTCCATAGCGCACTTCTTGGTTGGGCATAGACGTGGTATCAGGCGCGTGCCATTGAATGTTAATACTCTTTTCATTATTATTTTTTTGGACGCAACTAGATGTTACGAGTATAACAAAGCAAATAGCTAATCTAAGCCGCAAGGTGATGAACTTTATCATTGACCTATTAAAACGAATGGAGCCCAATAGTAAGGCCGGGAATACAGTTTTGACCTAAGCATCTTTAACTTCGCTTTTCGCAAAGATGCTGTATTGGTTGAATTTTGAAATAGATTCTTATAAAAATCAGTCATGAGTATCGATGTGCTTTTATCGGGGACTTTCCATAAGGAGACAACTACATTGCGTGCACCCGCATACAAAAATCCTCTGGTTAACCCGATGATGCCTTCGCCCTTATATATTTTTCCCAGCCCTGTTTCACAAGCAGAAAGACACACTAAATCTGCATTTAACTTAAGATTGTATACTTCATCGCCATATAAAATATCATCTTCTATACTAGCGCTATTTCGTGTCAAGGCTATACCCGAAAGGTGTGGGCTTTGCATATCGATAAAACCATGGGTTGCGAAGTGGATGTAGCGATATGAATATAATTTACTTCGCTTTACAGATTGTTCATCAGCATATTCAGCATTGCTGATTTGCTGAGGAAGTTTTTTTTCTTTAAAGAGATTCCCAATCTGTGTTATTTCATTATACGTTTCTTGAAGAGGACTAAATGTAAAATCATTATGACTTTTTCTTGTGTCTGAGAATTCACTTGATTCGATTGACCTGCTGGCTAGCGTATTTTCAGAAATGTTCTGCCCGAAAGTAGGTGAAAACCCAATGAAACCATTTGATTTTTCGCTCCAGGTTTTAGAGTGGGAATTTTTCTGCCATAATAAAGTGGCAGAATAGGTATATGAGATTGAAAATGACTTAATTAAATAGTCAGGGCTCGATTTTGGGGTTGGAATTTTTCTTATTAATGCTTCAAATGGTAAGTATCCCAGTATGTCACTGGTTACAATAATAATTTCTTTTATGGGTAGCTTTTCGCTTCTAAAAAATGAATCAACTGGATAGAAGACAGAGCGATACAGTTCATACGAGTTTTTATGAAATTCGTTATCCATTTGATAGGTAATATGATTTTTGAGACTAACGATTTGACTTTTAATCAATATTGATTTAGGAACATGAAAGATGAATTGTTTATCCCTGGTTATTACTTGTCCATATAATTCATGATCTCCGAGGTGATATTCAATTAAAGCGGTAGAAGGCTTAAGAATATCTCGTTGTATTTCACTAGTAGATATTATCTTTTTATTGTATTTTAGATTGTAATAATCTGGTAAATTATTCTTGAGTGAGTCCAAAAAGCGATTATGATTTTGCTGATTTAATTTATATTCATTTATGGATTGTTGTAATAGTGTTTGGTCGTTTTCAGTTGTTGAGGATAGCTGCTTGATGAGTTGGTAGTTGATAAGCCTTAAATTTTTATTTAATTCGCTTTCATGATGAATAAGCGCAGAAGGCACTTCAGAAAAATATTGTAAATTTTTCCCTCCCAATGACAATAGCAAGCTTTGGGCTTTTGTAGCTTCCATATAATAGAATAACTGATTAGCAATCTCCGGATTCTTAGTATCAAGATATATTTGATAGATTAGTTGAATGGCGCTCTCGTAAAAATCGAATACTTTTTTTCCAAAGTTAAGCTGGTCTTGAATATTAGATAAGGAACTTCTTTTCTCTTCAATAACCTGTTGTACTAACTCTGCTCGCTTTAGATTTTGTTGAAGATCAATTAATTTTAATTTACTATGCAAGTATTTATTGAGTTCGATTTTTAGTAGATAACTCTGACTTAGTATGAATTCTACAGGATCACTGTATACTTCAACTTGCGCGTTGAGCGTAGTATTTTGCGCTATGGATTTGTTAAAATAGTCTGCTGCTGAATCAACTTCATGGGATAAGAAAAACACCATCCCGATGTTATTCAGATCTGCGCAAAGAATGGAATTATTGTATTTGAAAAAAGTCTTGTTTCGGGTGTAATTTAATTTAAAGTAGTAATTGGCTGAATCATATTTTCGTTCATTAAGTAATTGCGTGCCAAGAGTATTTAGAACCAAATGAAAGTACATACTTTTTTCATAATCATTTGTTTTGATGAGATCTAATTCATGTATAAATCCTTGATATTGTCTTTTAGATAAAACGTTACTCAGCAGTATGCCTTTATCGATTTTAAGAAATAAAGTTTTGTTAAGAAATTGTTTAGGATAAGTTAGTAAGTATTTTTCAGCATTATGAAAATATTTCTCTGATTCTGATTCTTTGCCTAGTCTAGCCAAAAGTTTTCCGATGTTATAATTAGTTGTAAAGACTAATCTATCATTTGGTTCGAGCGTCTTGCTGCTTAATGTAAGTGCTTTGTAATTGAATTCCAGGGCCAACTGATTTTCACCTGATTCATAGTACATCGCACCAATATTAGAATAATACTGAGGGACACGTTTGTTTGTGCTAAGATTTTGTTGGTTTATTAATTTTAGGGATTTTGTATAGTAATCTTGGGCTTTTACCAGATTTCCAAATTTTGAATAAAAGGTACCAATATTATGAATCGTGTTAGAGAGTGATAGGCTGTCTTGTAATGATTCTTTAAGCTTAAGAGATTTTGTATAATTTTGTTCGGCCAAGGGGTAGTTCAACAATTCATTATAAACATTGCCCAAATTATTATAATACTTAGCTGCCATCTCTTTTTTTGGAAATGGAGATTGTTCGATAATTCTTATGGCTAACGTATTATTAAGTGTGGCTTCTTCATATTCCTGATATAATTTATGTATCACAGCCAGTGTTCCTCTTACTTCTGCTATTTTCAAATAAGTATTAATGGAATCTTTTTGAAATAAATTCAATGCTTTTGTGAGCGACTCAAAGGACTCTATAAATTTGGAATGATCAAATTGAATGTTCCCAAGTTCATGATAAACTTTTGCTTTTAGTAAGGAGTGTTCAATTGTTAACTCATGAATTGTGGATAGTTTTTTGAGTTGAAGAGTATCTTTTTGATGGACAGCAGCTAAGTATTGAAAATAAGAATTTTCGTACTTACTTCTAAGTTGTGATTTCGCCTTAAGTAGGGAATATAATTTTTGTAACGAATCAGTTTGATGGGCAATGGCTAGTGCCTCTAATAGGCGATTTGTAAAGAAATCAACCTTAAGACTTGCTCTATTCTCAGTCAAATATTGTAGTGCACTTCCAGGTTCACTTTGATTTAAAAAGAAATCAACTGTTTTTTCAGTTGATTTCTTTTGCCCATAACTTACATTAAGGGTAATAAATAGCAGAAAGAGTGCTCGACTAACGTTCATCTACAGTGACAGTGATTAAACCGTTATCGGTAGTTGTTGTGGTTATAGATTTTCTTATAATAATTGGGGTCATACTTACTTTTTTGAAAACATCTTTAACATCAGCAGGCAAGTCACAGACGTTTACTGTTGTATCATTTATATTCAATGCTTGAAATAGACTACGTTTTTGCCATAGAGTTATCTCTCCATTAAAACTTCCTGATGGAGGGATAAACTTTAATTGGACTACCCCATCTTTATGGGTTATTGGTTGGGAGAAGAAATATATGGAGCCGGTATCTTCATTAGTAATTAATATATGATATTTTCTTTTGTCATTCTTTGTATCGTTTACTTTTACACAGAATTTGTAGAGGTTATCATTAAACTTAAAGGGATACGAACTCTTGGAAATATATTTCTTAATTGATTCAGTTGATTTCGCAAAAGTGTCTTCCAGGATTTGGAAAGTTGTATCGGTTATCATTTTTCCAAGCAGCCCATCTACTGTCCCTGGAGGCTTATCCGATTTGGTATTACAAGATAGAATGCATACCCAAAACAATAGAAGGCAGCAGGCGCTGATTAGGTTTTTCATAGGTAAAGCGGTTTATAGACATATGAATGTACAAAAAATAGTTTAGGTGTCAATAAACCCTTGAATTTTTAGTACAGGCCAACGCAGTTATTGAGACACGCAATACTATATCTACATTAAATTTATAGTAGTCTCTATGATTGAAATATTGAAGCTAGGCTGATTTATACCTCGCACTTAAAAAGGTCATGATGACAAAGAGAAAAGCAACGACCATTAATGCTATTCGCAACGATTGCCAATTCGCAAGTAGTCCTATGATAGGAGGCCCAAACAAGAATCCGGAATAACCAACCGTTGTCACCATAGCAAGGCCAACACCGGGAGGAAGATTTTTTGAATTACCTGCAATGCTATAGGCGATCGGAACAATGGATGAAAGCCCAATGCCGATGATAAATAGTCCGGAGATTACTGAATAGGGATTATTAAAAAGCAAGGTAAGTGCAATGCCCACTATTGAGATTAGTCCACACATTACCATCAGTTTTCGGTCTCCAAATTTCAAGCGCGCACCATCACCAGAAAACCGGCCGATCGTCATTGCCAACGCAAATGCAGATAAGCCAAGAGGAGCAAGAGCAGGAGAGGCCATGGCAATATTCTCCATATAGTTTGTGCTCCAGTCAGCCATTGCGCCTTCCCCTAACATACAACAAAAGGCAATCACACCGATATTTACCATCGCTGCGTTGGGCAGGCGAAAGGCAGGGCCGTCTACTTCCTTTACTGCTGGCTTATCGTGAATTAAATGATAACGCGCCCACGCTGCCGCTGCCACACTCATACAGACAATGATAGTCAAATGAACAAAAAGAGTGGTTTCTAATTTTACGAACAAAGCTCCGCAAAAAGCACCGGCCACCATTCCAATACTAAAAATGGCGTGGAACGAAGTCATGATTGGTTTTTCGTGAATCTTCTCTACCATCACTGCCTGCGAGTTCATAGAAACATCCAGCATGCCGGCTGTTAACCCCATGATGAAAAATAGTACAACTAATCCGGGCAGTCCGGGCATGATGGGAATCAAAGGCACGAATATGCAGTACAGGAATATTGAAAAGATGGTGATGCGCCTACTTCCATTTCGAATAATGAGCCAGCCAGTAAATGGCATTGCTAACAATGCTCCTACCGATGACGATAGGAGTACGAAACCAAGCGTTCCGTTGTCGATATCGAATAACTCCTGGACTCTTGGAAAGCGGGCGGCCAGATTAGCATGGACGAACCCGTTGATGAAGAAGATGAGTTTAACAGCGATGCGAGAGGGACTCAAAACAGTATTATTTATAAATCGAAAATAACATTTAAATGCAACAATCTTCTATAATTCTAGAATGAAGGCATTCTATCGATTGCAAAGCAATTTTAATGCATGTAAATGAAAAAGCCTCATTGCTGAGGCTTTCCATTTGTAAATTTAGTAATTAATAAAACCTACTTCGCGTAGGCTACACTTCTCATCTCTCTAATCACCGTCACTTTTATTTGTCCAGGATACTGCATATCCTTCTCAATCTTTTGTGAGATATCAAAGCTAAGTTGTGAAGCGCGTTCGTCAGTCGCCTTTTCGGCATCGACCATCACGCGTAACTCACGCCCAGCTTGAATGGCATAACATTTTTCAACTCCCTCAAAACTTAAGCCTACATTTTCCAGATCCTTCAAGCGTTTAATGTATTGCTCCATCACCTCACGTCTTGCACCTGGCCTTGCGCCAGAGATCGCATCACAGGATTGCACGATGGGAGAAATAATGCTTGTCATTTCTATCTCATCATGATGGGCACCAATGGCATTACAAATAATTGGATGTTCCTTATACTTGATCGCTAGTTCCATTCCAACAATTGCATGTGGTTTTTCCAATTCCTCAGGCCACACTTTGCCTATATCGTGGAGAAGTCCGGCACGCTTTGCTTGCTTCACATTCAACCCAAGTTCTGCCGCCATAATAGCGCATAGATTAGCCACTTCGCGTGAATGTTGTAATAAATTCTGTCCGTATGAAGAACGATAGCGCATACGGCCTACCATTCTGATCAGCTCCGGAGCAAGACCATGTATGCCTAAATCAATTACGGTGCGCTCCCCAATTTCTAATACTTCATCTTCGATATTTTTCGTTGTTTTAGCAACGATCTCTTCAATGCGAGCCGGGTGTATTCGGCCGTCTTGGACTAATCGATGTAATGATAGTCGGGCAATTTCTCTACGTACCGGATCAAATCCTGAAATGATGATTGCCTCGGGGGTGTCATCCACAATAAATTCTACACCGGTAGCTGCTTCCAGCGCACGAATGTTCCTACCTTCTCTTCCTATTATCTTCCCTTTAATGTCGTCACTTTCAATGTTAAAGATAGAGACGCAATTTTCTACCGCATGCTCCGTGGCTGTGCGTTGGATGGTTTCCACGACAATCTTCTTAGCTTCTTTCGTGGCGGTGAGTTTCGCCTGTTCCATGATTTCCTTGATATAAGAACTCGCCTTTGTTTGCGCCTCTTCTTTCATAGACTCTACTAATTGATCACGGGCTTGATCGGCAGATAATTTTGAAATGCCTTCTAAGACAGCCACTTTTTGTGCGTTGAATTTGTCTAATTCTTCTTTTCGACTTTTTACTAATTCATGTTGTCGAGCTAAGCTTTGGCGTTCTTCATCCACTTCGCCTTCTTTCTTTTTCAGTGTTTCCAGTTCCTTGGAAATTTGTGCTTCACGTTGTTTAATTTTTTGTTCGTTGCTAATGATTTGATTTTTCTTGCGGTTAGCTTCCTCTTCAAACTCTTGCTTCATCTTCAGAAGCTTTTCTTTGGCATCAAGGATTCGATCTTTTTTAATGTTCTCCGCTTGAAACTCAGCCTCACGAATAATCAATTTGGCTTTTTCTCCAGCTGCTAGCTCGTTTTTCTTAATTTTTCTTTTTGACAGAAGACTGCCGATAAGCAGGCTTAATAAGACCGTGGCCATGGTGGCAATGGAGACTATTACTATTATTTCCATAGTTTAAAAAATTTAGGTATAACCCATATGCCCTATGGAATCCTGACAGCTTCTCTTAAACTTGGCAAATAGCCAAGATTTTAGATCTATCAGGAAATAGAAATGAATGAAATTGTAAAGGAGAGAGAGTTAGAGAGCTTGTGAAACCAACTGGTTGAGGTGATTTACCTTTTCCACTAGTGTTTCATCTATTACCTGAAGGTTATCTTCTTCTGCCAATTTATCTACAAGGCAATCAAAGGCAACCATAGCGAGGAGGTCTTGCTTATCATCCAGACCAAATTGTTCGCGGTAATGTTTTATCTTCTCGTTGATG
>JANPBK010000091.1:0-19316 GCA_031430395.1 Cyclobacteriaceae bacterium | reverse complement strand
CGACCAATGAGAAGCTAATCCCTGGTGCTAAGTGATAGCTCTAAGCACATGCTGTACTAACCTTGGTCGTTAAAATAGAGTAGGAGGGCACGTGTTGCCAACGCGTGCGAGCTAAGTTTAATAGAATTGAGTTATATTGTTTGATTGAAGGCACAAGCGAGACGCTTGCGCCAGAGGGGGATTGGTGTTCGTAGAATAAAGTTATGATTAGCAATAGATCGATCATTGTGAAAACTTTAATATTCATGTTAGTTCAGTTAATATTATTGAGCATTGTTTATATCACGAATAAAGATGATAGTAGTTATATTGATAATTTCGATATTTCCCCTGATGACAAAAGTATCGTTTTTGCATATTACAGAAATGACAAACCGTCCATTTACTTGTCAGGGATAGACGGCCAAATGCCTATTCAAATTGTTGGGTCAAAGAATGAAGTGAATTATACCAATCCAAGATTTTCTCCGGATGGAAAAAAAATTCTTTTTATAAAATATACAGATTATACTAGAAGTACTCTTTGTATGGCAGAGCTAGATGGGAGTGGTATTCAAGAATTGACAGACGGAAAGGATATTATTACGGAAGCGATTTTTTCAAAACAACCGGGTAAAATATTGTTTTGTAAAGCTTTAGAATATGCCAAATATTCCCCCTCTGGCGCAAGCGTCCCGCTTGTGCCTTTTAATTTTGTGCTTGAATTCGTTAGGTGGTATAGTAAATAGTTACTTCCAAGGAATTGTAATAAGGATTTCTAAAAGGTAATTTTGACTATGAGTCGGAAATATAAATTTAGGGATTACCTCGTTGACGCGCGTTTGTAACGCGATGCCCCAACGAATAGAAAATGTTTGATTTGAATTTTATTGATTTATTTGGGTGCTGGACAATTAAGGTTTTAAAAGATAGTCAGGCGACCAACGATAACTAGCCTCCATATCTTTTGATGATGGCAAAGGTTAGTCATGCAAGGGATGTAATTCATTTTAAATTACTTAATCGTTAAAACATCTGTTTTTTCGTCCGGTGTTTTCAGATAGGTTCTGGATTTTCTTTTTTCCATGCTGGCAAGTTGCGCTTCCCCAAATGTTGTTGTGTCTCCCGTAAACATAATACGCCATATTTTTCCATTTTTTGATTCCGATACATACAAGGAGCCATCCGGCCCTTCGGCTAAACCCATAGGTCTATATTTGGCATCATTCATTTTGGCGATGGTGTCTACTCCTGCAAAACCATCTGCAAATACTTCCCATCTATCAAGTGGTTTTGTCTGCTGATTTGAAGAGAGGTTGTTTTCAAATGGAATGAAAGCCACAATATATCCGGCTTGAGGATAGGGTGCTCGGTTGGTAGATCCATGAAAGGCAACAAAGGCTCCTTTTTTGTATCGGGCAGGAAATTGTTTGCCTTTATAAAATAGCATATCGTTAGGTGCCCAATGGGCCGGTAGTCCCATGATTGGATTTGTAAAACCCGTGGCTTCTTTCTTACCATCTCCACCATATTCTGGCGCTACCATTCTTTTGTTTTTGAACGGGTCATAATAACTATATGGCCATCCGAAGTCATCGCCTTCCTTGATTTTCATAAACTCTTCTGCCGGCAAAACAGCATTTTGCCAAAGACTATAATACGTTGGAGCATGGTTCGATAAATAATCTCTTCCATGTTGCACCGCATACAAACTGTTATCTGCCTCATTCCAGGAAATGGCTACAATGCTTCGCAGTCCGGTTGCAAATCGTTGACCGTCTGCTTGGGATTGTTCCAGTTTATTTTCGTCAAATTTCCATATGCCCGCCTGGTCATTTAATTGTTGACAGGGATTTTGTCCTTTTATATTGACAGAACTACCATTGATCGAATAAGCCTTAAGCGCTTCCGGTGTCCAATCTTCACAGACATTGGTTGGAGCGCTGAAAGTTACATATAGACCACCCTGATGATCGAATGCTAATGACTTTGCGTTATGCCATTGAATGGGATGATGGTCTTTTACGATGACTTCCGGTTTACCTTCAGGAATTAATTTGGAAGGTGTTAACTTTTGACGATACACCACCAGTTCTGAACTAAAATATAAATAACCATTGTGGATGCGCATTTCGGTGGCGAAGCTTCCGTCATTTGGGTAGTCACCAAAACGTTGAAAGATATCTGCTTTGCCATCGTTATTGGTATCGCGCAAGGCAATATTGCCTGAATCCCCGGTAGTGATACGTAACTTAGCGTAAATATCGCCATTGTCGTTAACCGCTAAATGCCTGGTAGGTCCAACACTATCGGCTACCACCAAGGCACCAAATCCACCCGGCAAAAATAATCCACCATTGTCTGCATCCATTTTAAGAGTAGCGTTTTTTTTCTCGTTTGTGCAGTTTGTTAAAAAAAGCAAAAAAGTGAGCAAGAAAATATTTTGATTGCGCATGAATTTTAATGTTGGTTTGAAAACAAATATCTTCTAATTTTTTAAGACAATAAATAAATAAGCCCTGACCAATGTGGAGACATAGTTCCAGTCACCAAGCTTTCGACCATTCACAGGAATCAAATCACAAAGCACGGTTAATAAGTGGTATTTGTAGGAATATTTTACTTAAAATGACGCTATCATGGCAATTCATCGCTGAATAGTGCAATTCGTCCGTTTATAATTCATTTAATCGTTACGAGATTTAGCATATGGCAGGCAGCGTATACTTTTGATACAGATTAAAGCCAACTATAGACAGGATTATCCCCCGGGGTCAAGGACTCAGGGGGATTTTCTTTTTATATCCTGTCAGATTCTAACTATTAATTTCTGTAAATTCGTTGCTGTAAGATACCAGCCGGCAAGAAATTCAGATCGTATTAAGATAATAGATTTGTTCTTTCAGACGCTGTCTCTTTTGTTGAAGTTTTACGATCATTCTTTAAAAAGGAATTAATATGAAAATAATAGAAACTTCTAACTTTTATCTTTTGATTGTCTTACTGGTAATACTCTCATGTTCCGGTAAAGATGATCCCAAACCATTTGATTGCTCCAACACTGTTATTGTTTTATCTACAACACCTACTAATCCAACTTCATGTACTTCCAATGATGGCTCAATTTCTGTGATGGTGACCTCAGGCGGGAAGGCACCATTTGAGTATATGTTAGGCTCAAGTGTGTTTCAGTCATCATCTACTTTTTCAAGTCTGGGAACCGGAGATTTCGTGATCATGGTGCGTGATGCAAACAAATGTACCAAGCAAGTAAACGTTGTATTATCTTCACCGGGGGGGCCAGTTGTCGGAACTGTTTCATCTCAAAATTCCGGGTGTAAATCTTCCAATGGCTCGATTACAGTTCAAGCCACCGGTTCTGGAGTTCTTATGTATAGAGTAAATAGTGGAGCATTCCAACTCAGTAATCAATTCCTTAATTTGGCGAAAGGAAGCTATTCTATTGGGGTAAAAGATGCCGGGGGATGTGAAACCTTGACTTCCAAGGCAATTGCAAGTGGGATCAGTTATTCCTCGAGCATAAAAACCATTTTAGAAGTTAATTGTATTAAATCCGGTTGCCACAATGGTGATAATGGAGCAAATATAAACTGGAGTGTCTTTGCAAATGTACAAGCGAAAGCAGCAGGTATTAAAAGTCGCACAGCGGATAAATCCATGCCAAAAGATATCGCACCTACTGGTCTCTCACAGAGTCAGATTGATCTCATTGCATGTTGGGTCGATGATGGCGCACTTGATAATTAACCCTCACTAAGGTGAGAATTGTAATTAGATGAGTAGTATTTCAAATATTTACTATATCTTGTTTTGATAATAGAGCATTAAGCTTTTTGAAACGTAATTCTATGAATAATAAATTCACGTATTCCTTTTATATCCTATCATCGATACTTGTTTTAGCAGGTTGTACGAATACGGATATCAACAAAAAAACAGATTGTAGCACAAGTAATCTGGCGGTTACGTTGGTGTCAAAGGTAGATGTGGCAGGGTGCAAAGCCATTACCGGAAGTATTGTTGTGAATGCATCGGGTGGTAAGGCTCCTTATGATTTCAGCTTGAATGGAGGAATCTATACCACTAATAATGAATTTCTAAATCTCGGTGCGGGCAGTTACAATGTGAAAGCCAAGGATGCTAATAATTGTGAGAAGTTTATACAGGTTGAGATTGTGGCTGCCAATTCTACGTTGGATGCAACGACCAGTGTTAAAGAGAATAGTAAATGTGATGTTCCGGATGGAACAATCACCATCACCGGTATCGGTGGCAAAGCCCCATATGTTTATCTATTAAGTGGTGGTGTATTTGGTAGTACCAACGTTTTTACCAATAAAAAAGAAGGCATCTATAATGTAATTGTCAAAGATGCGGAAGATTGTGAAAAGACGGTAAGCGTCACGGTCCCAAGAGGATTAACAGGAGTTAGTTATGCAACAGAAATACAGAACATTCTTACTCTCACTTGTAATTTTGCGAGTTGTCATGGATCGGGCACAGGCTCTAGAGATTGGACCGATATCAACAACGTAATAAGAAGCGCAAATAATATTAAAAACAGAACAGGCAATGGAAGTATGCCGATTGGTTCAGGCCCAACCTTATCACAGAGCCAAATAAAATTGATAGCTTGTTGGGTAGATGATGGAGCAAAGAATAACTAGTCCGAACTATACTTTATAAATTTAGACTCCACCTCCTATGAAAACTATTATTTGTTTTTCAATATTGCTCTACACTACTCAATTTTCATTTAGTCAAAAATATACATTAGAAAAATCAACGATAACCTTCTATTCGGATGCCCCTGTGGAGGACATTAAAGCTGAGAACAGTAAAGCGGCCAGCCTACTGAATATGACTACGGGGGATATTGTCTTTTCCATACCTATCGAGGAATTTGAATTTGAAAAAGATTTGATGAAGAAACATTTCAATGAGAAATATTTGGAAACAGAGAAATACCCGAAGGCAACCTTTCAAGGAAAAATAATTGGATTTAAAACGGAGGTGAGTGGAGAACAGGAAACAAGTGCCAAGGGCAAACTGACGATGCACGGAGTAACAAAGGAAATTGAAGTTCAAGGCATCATTGATATGACTAATAACAAACCACGTATAAAGGCTAATTTTAAAATCCGCATAGCGGATTATAATATTAAAATCCCTCAACTTCTGTGGAAGAATATTGCTGAAGAAGTGGATGTAAAAGTAGAATTCAATTATAAACCTTGAACTAGACCAGCCTATGAAATCAATCTTACTCAGTAATTTGTTATTCATAGCCATTTGTGCTTTTGGGCAGGATGACTTAATGAAGGAACTCGAGGGAGCTCAAAAGCCTGAGACGACCTATGTTGCATCTACCTTTAAAGGCTCGCGCTTGGTGAATGGACAAACCGTTGAAACTAAAGGTAAAGGAGAGCTCGAGTTTATTTTCTCCCATAGGTTTGGAGCAATTAGCAGTGGATCGTATAATTTGTTTGGCTTAGATCAAGCCTTTGTACGGTTAGGATTAGAGTATGGATTGACTGATAATATTGGGATTGGCTTAGGCAGGAATTCATATGATAAAACAATTGATGGATATGTTCGGTATAAATTATTGAGACAAAGTTCAGGGGCTCACAATATGCCGGTTACCGTTACCGCCTTTCTGAATGGAGCTATCAAAACCTCACCTGAAAAATTAGATCCTGGGTTGGTATCTGCGGATCGTCTTTCTTATACAGGGCAATTGCTCATTGCAAGAAAATTCTCTTCAAAATTATCCCTTCAGTTAATGCCCACATTGATTCACCGAAATGCAGTTGACAAAAGAATCGATGACAATGATTTGATAGCTATAGGTGCTGGTGGTCGCTATAAAATTACCAGAAGCATTGCCCTCACTTCAGAGTATTATTATCGGGTAGGAGTAAAAAATGGTAATCTTAATAAAAACTCAATTGGCTTTGGGGTTGATATTGAGACAGGTGGCCATATTTTTCAATTGGTGATGACGAATGCTCAAGGTATTACGGAAAGAGCATTTATTGGAGAGACGGTTGGTGATTTTTTTGCGGGTGACATCCATTTAGGTTTTAATGTTACCCGTACGTTTCAATTAAAGAAAAGGAAATAAAGATAGATTTAGCTGCGTATCTATTGATTAAATCTAGCTGTTCTTTAGATTTAGGATTTATTAGTAAAGCCTAACTTGCTACTAGCCTCTATTATTGCATATCTCTCGCTGACAATCCTGATTGGCTATTGGGCGTCTCGTAAAGTAAAAACTTCGGGTGATTTTATGTTGGCAGGTAGAAGTCTACCGATGTTCTTAAGTGCATCAGCTTTATTTGCTACCTGGTTTGGCTCCGAAACTGTATTTGGTGCTTCTTCAGAATTCCTCAAGGGTGGTTTATATTCTGTTATTGAGGATCCCTTTGGAGCTGCCTTGTGTTTAATTCTATTCGGTTTATTCTTTGCCAGAAAACTGTATGCAATGAATTTACTCACACTCGGAGATTATTTTAAAGTTAGATATGGCAAGCGAACCGAATTAACTGCCAGCATTTTTTTAGCTCCGCCATATGTGGGTTATATCGCGGCCCAATTAGTAGCCATGGGCCTCATTCTAAATGTAGTTACTGGAATGGAGATTTGGATAGGAGTAGTGATCTCATCTTGTGTGGTAACTTTTTATACTTACATAGGTGGAATGTGGGCGATATCCATAACGGATTTTGTACAAAGTATCATCATCATAATAGGTTTGTTAGCCTTGGCCGTCATCTTGGCTTTGAAAGCAGGAGGTGTAAGCGCTGTATTAAGAGAAGTACATCCTTCCACTTTTAGGTTCTTGCCAAAATGGGAGTTAAAAGAAGTAATGCTCTATTTGGCGGCTTGGTCAGTGCTTGGTTTAGGCTCACTTCCTTCGCAAGATGTTTTCCAGCGCGTCATGTCTTCTGGTTCACAAAAGATTGCGGTGTGGTCTTGCTTCATCGCAGCAGGATTGTACCTCACCATAGCGATGCTTCCACTTTTTATTAGTTTATGTACGAAGCATCTATATCCTCAAACAACTATTGGAGATGCCCAACTAGCATTGCCAAATATGGTTTTAACACATGCCTCCATGCCGATTCAAGTATTGTTTTTCGGTTCATTGCTTTCTGCCATTATGAGCACGACCAGTTCAGCGATACTTGCCCCGGCAGCGATATTCTCTGAAAACCTCATTAAACCTTTAGCGAAAGGTAAACTAAGTGATCGAAAACTACTGATTATAACACGCCTGTGCGTCCTGGGCTTTGCAGGAGTTGCGACAATGATTGCTTGCTTTAAAACCAATATATACGAACTAGTTGGCCAATCTTCAATTCTTAGTTTGGTGTCGCTTTTTGCCCCACTTACGCTCGGCTTATATTGGAAAAAAGCAACAGGTACAGGCGCATTACTTGCGATGGTGCTTGGAACCATTACTCTTGCCATCTTTACATGGTACGACACCGGTTGGCCGGGATTAATACCCGCAACGGTGATTAGTTTTTTAGCTATGATTTTTGGTAGTTTATTTTCGAAAACAAAAATACCTGTATGATCAAGATTGAATTAAATCGCTTAGACGATGACCTACATATGGAAGCGGTAAATGAGATGGGTAATAAAGTTCAAATGGATGGCTCTCCAGCCGATGGCGGGCACGATAAAGCCTTTCGGCCCATGCAAATGTTATTGGCTGCCATGGGAGGCTGTAGTGCAGTAGATGTTGTTACTATTTTACGTAAACAACGCATAGAATTAAAGGATATTAAAATTACAATAACCGGTGAACGAGAAGTAGGTAAAGTACCTGCTTTATACACCGAAGTACATGCGCATTTTAAATTATTTGGAAATATTGATGTAGACAAGGCTGAGCGTGCCGTAAGTTTATCAGTTGGTAAATACTGTTCGGTAGCTAAAACATTGGAGAAGTCAGCGAAGGTGACCTATAGTGTAGAAGTTATTAATAACTAATAGGATGGAAGAGCAACAACCTAATTTTGAAACGGATGCCATACGAACGCAGATGGAGAGAACCTCTTTTCGGGAGCATTCCGTTCCCCTTTATTTAACCTCCAGCTTTGTCTTTGAAGATGCTGAACAAGCTCGTGCTTTGTTTGTGGATGAGATTCCTGGAAACATTTACACGCGGTTTTCTAACCCAAACAACACGGAGTTTATTGACAAACTCTGTTTGTTAGAAGGCACTGAGGATGGCATTGCAACGGCTTCGGGTATGGCTGCGATGTATTGCAGTATGGCTGCATTATTAAAAGCAGGGGATCATGTGTTGGCCTCTCGCTCTGTATTCGGATCGACTCATCAAATACTAAATACACTTTTCCCTCGCTTTAATATATCCCATACATATGTCGATTTGAATGATCCAAGTTCTTGGGAAAGTATGATACTACCCAATACCAAAATGATTTTTGTGGAGACGCCATCAAATCCTGCTTTGGATATAATAGACTTGGAGTGGTTGGGTAAATTAGCTAACAAGCATCATCTCATCTTGAATGTAGATAATTGTTTTGCAACCCCGTATCTGCAAAACCCTGCCAAATGGGGCGCACATCTAGTGACGCATTCAGCCACCAAATTCATCGATGGACAGGGTCGTGTGATAGGTGGTGCTATTTTAGGTAAGAAAGAATTGATCAAGGAAATTAGGTTTTTTGCCCGCCATACGGGACCATCGATGTCACCCTTCAATGCCTGGGTGCTTTCGAAAAGCTTAGAAACATTGGCTGTTCGAATGGAGCAACATTGCGAAAATGCTTTGGCAGTAGCTACTTATTTACAAGTTCATGGAGATGTGGAGTATGTAAAATATCCGTTCCTCTCATCGCATCCGAATTACATGTTGGCTAAAAAGCAGATGCGATTGGGGGGTGGTATTGTTACGATGGAGGTAAAAGGCGGGATCGAAAGAGGGCGAAAATTTTTAAATTCGTTGAAGATGCTATCTCATTCGGCCAATCTGGGAGATACTCGTTCGATTGCCACGCATCCAGCGTCTACCACGCATTCAAAACTAACGGAAGCAGAAAGGTTGGCAGTGGGGATTACTCCCGGGTTAATACGTCTATCAGTGGGCTTAGAAAACGTAAAAGACATTATCACTGATATAAATCAGTCATTAGAGAAAAGTAAAGAATAACAAGCGAAGTCAGTCTTTCTTCTCCGCCTTCTTTTCTTTTAGATAATCCACATATCCAAGGGCTGCACCAAAGCCTATGATTACTGCTAAGATAATTACGAATAGGTTGGCGCCATCGCCTACATTTTGATGGAACATTTCAAATTAGTTTAGTACTCAAAGGTAAGAGATATGATGAAACCAGGAAATGAGTTTTAATCAAAATTTTGCTTGTTAAATGCCCAACTCAGTCCGGTTATTTTTTAAAACCTGAATAATATAGGTGATGTGATCATTTAATTCTACTCCAAAGAGCTCAGCGCCTTTATAAACTTCCTCCCGATCTACTTTGGTAGCAAAACCTTTGTCTTTTAACTTTTTAACTACAGATTTAGTTTCAAGCGATTGGATGCCATCTGGCCGAACCTGGCTGCAGGCTACTACAAATCCCGTTAACTCATCGCAAGCCAATAGTGCTTTATCCAATCGGGTTATGTAGGGCACATTCCATTTCGTGTAGTGTGCAGAAATAGCGTAGGCAATTTGTGATTCACCAAGACCTCGCAATTTGTCTACAATTATTTGAGGGTGCTCAGTTGGATAGGCTTCGTAGTCAGCATCATGCAAAAGGCCAGCAATTCCCCACTCATTTTTGTCTTCCCCTAACTTTTCAGCATAAGCTTCCATCACTAATTCAATGGTTCTCATATGACGTAATAAACTTGCGCTTTTAGTCATCGACTGCAGCAAGTCATAAGCCACGGCTCGCTCCATTATTTATGTCTTTTTCTTTTGGAGTAGAAGATATTGGTCAAGGAAAAAATAACAATAATAGCTAGCACGATGGCAGTGATTACCATTCGGGTATTGTGCAATTCCAGACTTTTCACCTGATCTTGTATTTTCAAAGCTTCAACTTGTTTTTCCTTTTCTTGTAAGTCTAATGCTATCTCCATTTGGGCAATTTTACGACTGCTCTCTTCGCCATAGATCTTATCCTTTATTTGATCGTATTGAACCATCACTTCATAGGCCTCTTTCATCTTGTTTTGCTTGGCAAAATTGTACGCCATACTCTTTAAAATGTTGGGTTCGTAGACGAAGGCTTGAAGTTTTTTACATAAAGTAAGGGCACTATCCAGATACAACTGTGATTTTTTGCCCTGGTCAATTCGAGCATATACCTCTCCGAGGTTGGCTAAAATATTCAATACCGTAAGCTCATTATTTTCTTTTCTTGCCAGCTTCAGTGCCTTTTCATAATAATCTATGGCACGCAGATAATTTCCTTGCTTAAAATACAGATTGCCAATATTGTTTAGAGGGTCCGCATAAATCTTACCTGATTTTTCACTTAACTGTGATGATTGTGAATAATACTTGAGGGCTTGCTCATACAATTGAAGTTCACTATGAAGGTTACCTAGATTATTCATCGCGATAATAACCTTCGGTTGTTCACCTAACTCGTTAAATTGCTGGTACGCCTCTTCGAAGTACTTCATAGCTTGACCATAATCTTTTTTCATAGAATAGATGGTGCCAATATTACTTTTGGTAGTGGCGATGCCATCTTTGTTTTGAAGCTTGTCGTTAATGCGTAAAGAAATGAGATAGTATTCGAGTGATTTGTCGAGCGCGCCTTGACTACGGTAGGCCACCCCTAGATTATTGTATGAAGCGGCCATGCCCTTGCGGTCGTCTATTTCCGTTGCAAGGGTGAGTGCTTCGCGCGTATATCCGATTGCCTTGACCGGGTCTGAATTGATATAGGCGCGGAAAAGTTCGTTTAAGGTCTTAACTTTTAAGTCCCCCTTTGCGGTTTTAAGCACGTTTTCAAGGCTATCTATCGGATTTGAATAGGTTAACGTTGATAAGATGATGAAACCAAAGAGAAGATTTTTTTTCATAAGTGAGTTTGACTTACAAAGTTAAAATTAAGACTTTCTAGCTTAAAAAAGGAATCTCTTTTTGAAGAGGATGTAGTAGGGAAAATACTATATATTGTTCTTTCAATTTACAAGATTTATATGATTAGACTTAATTACTTGTTATTAATGGTGCTTCCGTTGACAACCATTGCACAATCACTAAAGGAGGAGATGGCAATACGTGAACCTATTGATAGGCTTTTTAAGGGAATGAATGAAGGGGATAGCGCACTCGTTCACAGCGCATTTATGGAGGTTGTGACTATGACAACCATTTCAAAAGGCCAAAACAATATGCCTATTATCCAACATGAATCAGGGATTAGTGGATTTTTAAAAGCAGTTGGTACACCGCACTCTGAATCTTGGAGCGAGCCTATTTGGGATTTAAAGATTTCCATCGATGGAAATTTTGCTCAGGTATGGGCGAGTTATGCTTTTTATTTGGGAAAGAAGTTCAATCACTGTGGGGCAGATGCTTTCCACTTATTTAAGGAGGCAAGCGGCAAATGGAAGATATTCCACCTCACCGATACTCGACAAAAGCAAGGCTGCGTTGTACCTGATGATGTCAGTAGTAGATTTAAATAAGATATTATAATTTAAGTAAATAGCATTCTCATGATAATGAAAACACTTTTCTCGTTACTACTAGTTATAGGTTGTCATGTTTCGCAGGCTCAGAAATCTATGACCACATTTATTCTTCTTCGACATGCAGAAAAGGAAATGGATGGCTCCAAAGACCCTGGCTTAAGTCAATCCGGCAAGATACGTTCGGAGGCACTAGTCAGATTGCTTGACAAAGTAAAAATCGAGGCTATTTATTCAACGAATTTTAAGCGTACACATAATACAGTTGCCCCCTTGGCTCAAGCGCATACGCTGGCAATTTCAACTTATGAAGGAATGAAGATGGACGAAGTAGATGGAATGTTAGCACAATTTAATGGTGGAACGATTGTGATTTCAGGGCATTCTAATACGATCCCAGCTATGGTAAATTATATGACTGGACGTAAGGATGAGTACAAAGCTTTTGAAGATTCAGACTATGGCAATCTTATCATCGTTACAATTACAAAAATTGGCCAAGATGCAAAAGTGACATGGCTACGGTATTGATCATGACTTGATAATATTTTTTGGGCGCCCAGATGACCAATTGCCTTTCTTAGTTTTGGTCTTAGCTTCATGGTTTATAAAAATTCGTTGTTGCAGCTTGCGCCATCTGCATCAACTCTCTTTGTCTAGAATGTTTTTGTAAAAAGTTGCTTAGCCTCCTGATGTTCAAGGTCGAATCATCAGTCTATTTTACATAATTAGCCAGGATTCATTTTGATAACGACTTCTGGTATATTCAACATCATGATTTCTATTGCGCTTAATTGATCGTTCCATTGAAAATAGAAACTCTTTATTTGAATAGAAGCATACATTTAACGGTAATCATTTATCAGGCTATTTAAAGAAGGGAGTCGCAAATAGGGTAGATTAAAAGAATAGTCAGAGATTTGAATTTCGAGTTTGCATGTAATAAAGGTTAAATGGATATAGCTGGGAAACGAAGGTTTCAATGAATAGAAAGGCATGCAGGAAATTAGTTAACCCTATCTATCAACCTTTTCTCTTATTTCTTTAGATTTTAAAATTTTAACTCGAACTTAGTTCTTCAAAATACATTCATATTGCAGATAGACTAATGAGAGACCTGTATTTTAGGCTCTATTGGACATTGGAAATCATGAAGAGTTTCTTACTTATTTGGTTGCTTTCTATCTCCCTTGTTTCAGTGGCTCAAAAACAGAGTGACGAAATTAGAAAGAGTATATATTTTGATGGGGGTAGCTATTATATTGATCAAGAACAGACGATAACATTATCTCGGTGGCTGGACTCTATCCCTAACTTGCTGGATAAATATGAAATTCAATTAATAAGTCACACTGATCCGATCGGTGGGAAACGTTACAATGAATGGCTTTCAAAGATGCGAAGTAAGGCGGTTTATAATTTGCTGATCCAAAAAGACATTCCGGATCATTTAATACACTCTAAAGATTGGGCGTTTGTCAACCCGGTATATTCAAATGAAAACTACCTTGGGATGGCTATGAACAGAAGAGTAGATGTGATACTTTTTCCTCTTGTTTTTTGAGGCTTAACTATCCGCAATCGGACACCTTTTTTCACAAGCGAACGGTCTTTATGCAACCCAATCCCTTTTAACCCCGTCTAAGAGCATAATATGGCCTTGGCATATTTTTAGCCATCAAAACAGCCAAGCGGCCAATTGTAATTAGAAACTTACTTCCTAATACCTTAAATTCCATGATCCAACTAAAGAATATTGATAAGTTCATCGACTCGCGCTTTCAACGGACTTTTATTCTGAAGGGAATAGAACTGGAAGTAAAACAAGGTGAATTCTTGACCATCATGGGGCCGAGTGGTGCGGGGAAGTCAACGTTAATGAACATCATAGGCATGTTGGACGAACCGTCTGCCGGTGAGTATTATTTTTTTGATGAGCCGGTACATAAAATAAAAGAACGGCAGAAAAGTGAGATGCATAAAAATTATATTGGCTTCATATTTCAAGCATACCATTTGATTGATGAACTAACTGTTTATGAAAATATCGAAACTCCGCTTTTGTATAAAGGGGTGAGTGGCAGTCAGCGCAAAAGTATGGTGGCGGAAATGTTGGATCGTTTTAATATGGTTGCAAAAAAAGATCTGTTTCCCGAGCAACTTTCAGGCGGGCAACAACAATTGGTGGGCATAGCTCGTGCAATTGTTGGCGAGCCTAAATTATTATTAGCCGATGAACCTACAGGTAATCTGCATTCAGATCAAGGCAGACATATCATGGATATTTTTCAAAAACTAAATGAAGAAGGGATCACCATCATTCAAGTTACCCACTCCGAAGAAAATGCCATGCGCGGCAAGCGGATTGTGAAAGTAGTAGATGGTGCAATTGAATCAGATGAATTGGTAAAACATTAATAGTAAACCTAATGAGAGTAATTTTAGTTTGCTGTTTATTTATTTGCTTTGGACAAGTAAATGCACAGAATGTAATTGGCGGACAGTCCAAAACTTTAACATTTGAAGAAGCTATAAAAATAGCCCTTCGAAATGCTGTATTTTTAAATCAGCAGAAGAATAATCTGGAGTATAACCAAGCTAATCGTACATCAAATTATGCCGGCTTGGGTCCTTCTTTAAATTTTACAAGTTCAGCGTATCAAGTAGATGGAAATACTTTCAATCAACAACAAGGGAAGGTAATCAATGGTAAATTTGATCAGGTTAACGCGTCTTTTAATGCCAATTGGAATCTGTTCAATGGCTTCGGTCAATTTTTCCGCGCAAAACAGTCTTCAAGCCAATTGGATGCGCAGGCATTTTATATAAATCGTTCTTCTCAAGATGTAATTAATTCAATTACTGCTGCTTACTTACAAGTTCTTCTGGATAAAGAACTTTTAATAATTGCCAATGAAAATTGGAATGCTTTACAAAAACAGCTAGAGCAAGTTACAGAACAAGTGAATGTTGGCGCAAAATCACCAGTTGATCAATACAATCAAGACTCTCAAACGCGAGCTGCAGAGATGAAGGCATTGCAAGCGGAAATCAATTTAACGAACGATCGCGCAGCACTTACATTACTACTTTTACAGGATCCTACAGATGAGTTTGATGTACTAAAGCCGGCATGGGATGTGAATAAGTCATACAGCGAGAAAATGGAAATGCAAAGCCTGATAGAGCTTTCATTGAAAACGCGTGGTGATTATTTGAGAGCGCAAAAGAATGAAGAGGCAGCCAAGTATGGCATGAGGGTGGCAAGAGCTTCTATGACGCCAACGCTTTCAGCTTTTGGCACCTTGTATTCTGCGTATAACAACTCACATGGAGATCCAACTACCCGTCCTTTTAGTGACCAATTTAAGGATGATAATCTTAGAAAGATTTATGGCCTCCAGTTAAGCGTTCCCATTTTCGGAGGCAATCAAGGCTTTCAAAATAGGGCGGCCACCATCCAACAAAGAGTTGCCTACGAGAACAGTCAACTCAATCGCAAAAATGTAGAAATTCAAGTTAAGACAGATGTTCTAAGAGCCTATCAAAATTTTCAGCTTTATGCGAAAACGTATACGGCAAGTATAGAACAATTTAAGGCTGCTAATCTAGCATACCAATTAGAAACTGAGCGCTACAATTTGGGAGTCACTAACTTTGTGGATTTCTCTAATGCCAACAAGGTATTTGTACAGGCTCAAACAGATCAGGCACAGGCTGAATACCGTTTACTTTTCCAAAAAGTATTGGTAGACTATGCCGTAGGTACACTCAAGCCAGAGGATTTTCAATAGGCCAATTTCATTTTTTTATTAACTTTGCAGCCCCTCAGATATCTATGGGGCTGTTTCATTGGTTTGAAGCAGTATTTTAAACTAAAGTTGTAGCATTTAGGCCCGCTTGCTGCATGTATTTAAGGGTAATTATTAGGTATGGCAAAAGTAACAAGAGAACGCTCAGAAGAGCCAAAACAGAAATCAAACAAGCCTGTTGTAGATGATTCACCTTTGAAAAAGGCAGTAAAAGGAGCTGCTGCTGAAGAATTGTTTGAAAAAGATGAGCTGACTACCCTGAAAATGGAGAGAAAAGCAGAGGAAGAGGAAGGAATCAGCAGACTAGTAAGAGATGTAACTGTTCGTAGAGCCGCAACATCACCGGATGTCTCTTTGGAGAATTTCAACTGGGATACATTTGAAAGCAAAGGTTTTGGTGAAGGCTATTCAAAAAACGAGCGTCAGGATTTAGATAAATTATATGGCGGTACCGTTGCCTCTGTAAATGAAAGCGAAGTAGTAGAAGGAACGGTGGTCGGAATCAATGACCGCGATGTTATCTTAAATATTGGATTTAAGTCTGATGGACTTGTGCCTTTGGCAGAATTCAAGGACATGACCAATTTGAAGATTGGGGATGTGGTAGATTTATTTATTGAGGAGCGTGAGAATGCAATGGGTCAATTAGTGCTTTCACGTAGAAAGGCTAAGTTGGTGAAAGGTTGGGATTATGTGCAGCGTGCCTTGGATAAGGATGAAGTGATTGAAGGTTTTGTAAAACGCAGAACGAAGGGTGGTTTGATTGTAGATGTATTCGGTATTGAAGCTTTCTTGCCAGGTTCACAAATCGATGTGAAGCCTATCCGTGACTTTGATATTTATGTCAACAAGTCCATCGAAGTGAAAGTAGTGAAGATCAACAACACGAACGATAACGTAGTAGTATCACACAAAGTGTTGATTGAAAAAGATCTGGAACAGCAAAAGGCAGTTATCTTAACCAATCTGGAGAAAGGACAAGTCCTTGAAGGGGTTATTAAGAACATGACCAATTTTGGTGTGTTTATTGATTTGGGTGGTGTTGATGGTTTGTTACATATCACGGATATTTCATGGGGTCGTATTAGTCATCCGGAAGAGGTGCTGAAATTGGATCAGACTGTGAAAGTGGTGGTATTAGATTTCGATGGTGATAAAAAGAGAATTTCTTTAGGTATGAAGCAATTAACGCCTCATCCTTGGGAGTCTTTGAATGCCGAGATTATTGTAGGTTCTAAAGTAAAAGGTAAGATTGTAAATGTAGCCGACTATGGTGCTTTCCTTGAATTGCAACCGGGAGTAGAAGGATTAATTCACGTCAGTGAAATGAGCTGGTCACAGCATTTGCGTAACCCACAAGATTTTATCAAAGTTGGGGATGAACTTCAAGCTGTAGTGCTTACTATGGATCGCGAGGAACGCAAGATGTCGTTAGGAATCAAGCAACTTTCAGAAGATCCTTGGACCCGTCAGGAAATATTGGGCAAATATGCAGTAGGTACACGCCATAAAGGCATCGTGCGCAATTTGACCAACTTTGGATTATTCATTGAATTGGAAGAGGGTATTGATGGATTGGTACACGTTTCCGATTTGAGTTGGACGAAAAAGATCAAACATCCTTCTGAATTCACTAAAGTAGGAGACAGCATTGATGTTCAAGTATTAGAATTGGATTCAGCAAATAGAAGATTAGCGTTGAGTCATAAACACATGGAAGAGAACCCATGGGATACTTTCGAGACGATCTTTACAATTGGTTCCGTTCATAAGAGCACCATTATCAGTAAGAATGATAAGGGAGCTTCGCTTGAATTACCTTATGGAATTGAAGGATTCTGTTCTGCTAAAAATTTAGCAAGGGAAGACAATGGCAAAATTGAGGCAGGAGAAGCTTATGACTTTAAAGTGCAAGAGTTCTCTAAAGATGATAGACGAATTGTATTAAGCTTAAAAGCAATGTGGTCAACTGAAGAGGCTGCTCCAAAAGCTCCTAAGAAAGTTGCTGCACCTAAAGGAAAGGGCATTGACAAGATTAACCAAGAAGTAGAGAAATCTACGCTGGGCGATAATGAGGCGCTGAATGCCTTGAAAGAAAAGATGAATGCCGCCAAAGCCAAATCAGGCAGCGAAGGCAATTAATATTTTTCTATTTAGAAGAAGGTGGCCCAGGTCACCTTCTTTTTTTTTGTCGTTGTAATACCCCGGTGTTTTTTTAGCTTTGTGATTATTGTATCAAATGGTTCCGTGGCCGAGTGGCTAGGCTGAGCTCTGCAAAAGCTCCTACAGCGGTTCGAATCCGCTCGGAACCTCCGATAAACCCACTATTCAATATGATTAGTGGGTTTTTTATTGTACTGGTCAAGGCAGTGGTCAAGGTTATTGACCTTTTCAAGTTGTCAGAGGTCTGCCCCCGCTTGCTCTGCAGGAGAATTCTTGACAATCTCAGTTATTATTGAACCATTTTTAAAACCATATTTATTGACTGAATTGGGACGAAAATCCCTACGAAATCCCATAAGAACCCTTGGTTTCTTTATTAACGAGTCGGTAGGAATAACTGGAATTTGCATTTGAACTTGATTCCCATTTCTATCTACAAGAACAGCAAGTGTGTCCCCGAACTTTATTGAATCCAATGCAATTCTCATATCTCTAAAATCTTGAGTTAGAATCCCCTTAACTTTAATTATTACGTCACCTTCTTTTAGTCCTGCCCTATCAGCGGGAGAATTAGGGTATGTATCTAAAACGAAAAAGCCTCGCTTAACTTTTAGATCATATTTGCTTACCAAAGAATCAGATTTTTCGTTTAATGGCACGGAAGCCTCGCCCATAATGTAATGACTCCTATAATTGTAATTGAAAGTTTTGAAATTAAAATTTGAGCCGAACTTGGAGAAGTAAAGCGATAGGATAAGGGTCATAGTAAATAATAACCATGTTATTCCATAAAAGAATAGGGATATGGATGCTGACTTGACTGCCCTAATGATAGCACTACCAGCAATCAATCTGAGATTGAAATAGACTACAATCAATATGCTAACAACATCAACTGAGACATCAATATATCGGTGGTATTCAAAAAGGCTAAATATAAATAGGGTTGTTAAATTCCAAAGACATAAAATACCGCCAACATAATAGGCGAATGAAAAAAAATAGTAAAAGGGTTTCTTAATCGGTTTATAAAAAGCTTTAGTAATTATAGCCAGTATTGGCATCGTGAATAGATAAATAAAGGGGCTTAATTCGGCTACCTTATTTAAAAATATCTTACCAAATTGAGCCAGTATTTCTGATTTTTCCCTTAGCCCCGGATCAGGATTTGTTTGACTTTCATTTATTGAATAGGACACTAACCAAGAACCTGTATCTGTGCCAACAATATTCAATGCGATAAGTATGGGTGTCCCTATTGTTATTATATATTTGATTGGCTTCACAAAATCAGTATTACCCTCTGTAATTGAATCAACAACCATCATAGGGTCTTTAATAAATGCCCAAGTTGAGATAGCTACCTTTTTCAGGTTAAGAATCTCTAATGAATCTAATAGGTCGTGTCTAATATTTTCTGGTTGATCTGCCATTGGATTAGTAATTTAGGTGGTCACCAATATTTTAGAAGCAAAAATCTATACATCGTCCAGTGTAGCTCCAAAGTCGTTTTGTCTGAGTTGTCTTTGAAGTTCTTTCCTTTTGTTCTTTCAATTATTTTTATTTGAAAACTGTCAACCGTTAATAAGTGAACTCTTATGACCGACCCTATGGCTGGCAACGTTTGTGTTTCTGCAGTGGTGC
>JANPBK010000090.1:0-26551 GCA_031430395.1 Cyclobacteriaceae bacterium | reverse complement strand
GGTAGATGTTGGCCTCAGTGGAGAGCCTGAGTTGCGGGGCGATGCTATTTTCTTTAACCCGAATAAAATGAAAGCCATACTGAAAGAGATTAAGGTGGAGGTTTTGGTGGATGGTAAGAAAGCAGCATTTGTTGATCAGAACATGGATCTATTGGTAAAAGCAAAATCAGATTTTACAGTACCCATCGAAGCAAAACTCGATATAAAGGGTTTTGGATTACTGGATGCGGTGATCGGTTTTTTTGGAGGGAAATCGTATCAAATTGAAATCATCGGCTATTTACGTGTTACGGTTCATGGTGTGACTATCAAAGTGCCAGTGAAATACAATGAGGAGATCAAATTGAATAGATAACATAGCACGTAACTCAATTCTTGAGGTGACAGCCACATTAATTTTTCTAACCGCATTAGTAGTCATGACCTCCGCTTGGTTACTGCTATTATTGAGTAGACAGAAGAAAAGGAAGCAGGTAATCATTTTTCAAGGAAAGGAGATAGAAAAGCAGCTTCGAGACATGGAACAGCATAACAAAGAGCTAAATGAACTTATTCTTCAAAATAAGCAGATTATAGGTATTGTTTCTCATGACTTGAAAGGGCCATTCAATCGCATTTTCGCATTGGTTCATTTGATGAGTCATTCGGCTGAAAATCTTACGGACAATCAAAAAGAATACCTCGACAAAATTCACCAGATCGTAGTAGATGGGCTTGGCATGATGCGCAACTTATTAGACAATCGTAGGTTGGAAGAAAAAGGGATTGAATTAAATAGTGATAAAGTCAATCTCGTTACGCTTCTTGGCTCTTTAGTAAAGAACTATCAAGTACTGGCAGAAAAAAAGGGAATCATTGTTCATTTTGAATCACCCAAGCAGTTATTTATAGTGTCGGATAAGCTTTATTTGATTCGCGTTTTTGAAAACCTTCTTACCAATGCAATAAAATTTTCAGATTCAAACACGAATGTATTTGTAACCGTCATTGAAGAAGAGAATAGGATTAGCATTTCAGTTCGCGATGAAGGACCGGGGATCAGTATAGCTGACCAGCAAAATTTATATCATAAGCTTCAGCGTCTTTCTGCAAGACCAACCGGAGGAGAAAGTTCAAGTGGTTTAGGACTATGGATTGTTAAGTCAATAGTTGATAAAATGGGGGGAGAGATAGTGTGTATTAGTGACCAGGGTAAGGGGGCCACGTTTAAAGTTCTCTTAAAAAAATAGTTTAATTGAAAAGGTAATCTTCATCTTTATCTTCCAAAATAGCTACGAGAGATTCTATTACATTTTCGTCTTTAATTACATAATCGCGAACCCCTTTTTGAATGAAACTAAGAACCATGTTGCCGTCATCTAGGGCACTTAGCATGATTACTTTGGTACTTTCTTTAACTTTTTCTTTGATTGTCTCATAGAGCTCAATACCACTCATCCCCGGAAGCTTATAGTCAATAATTAATGCATCAGCCATACTGGATTGAATGGATTTAAGAGCCCCCTCAGCGGATTCGAAATGACTGATTTTATAACCTTTGTTTTGGCCAAGGGCTTTTTTTATGAATTCTGCGTAAATGGTGTCGTCTTCGATTAAGTAAATATTCATAGCAGCCTTTTGAGCGTTGCAATATAGCAACGATATTCTTTTAAGACACATCCAAACGATTAAAAATACTTATCTCATGAGGGTAAGGCAGGTAGAACTCAACTATCGGAAGGCTATTGATCTTTAATTTTTGTCCAGTTGGTGAATGCTTTAGAAATGAAATCGGCTTGGTTTTTATTCCACTCTTTTCGGACATCGTCATTATAATTCAGAAATAATCTCCCATCCACAATAGTCCAGGCGTCTGGTTGCGTTTCAGCTTTGTAGCCGCGACTCATTCCAAAAGCACAATAACCTCCAAATTGGGGCGCATACTTCTCAGGATTTGCCTTAAACAATTCACGATTGGCTGCTGATGAAAAATACCAAGTCGCATTACGGTAATCTAAACTTAATTCCGTTTTGCCTTTTCTTGCACCGTTTTCGGTAAAGTAACTAACAGGGTCGAACCCACGGATTGCACCTTCTTTGGTAGTAAACACTTCTGGCTTTTGGGCTGAACCCCAAAACCATCCGGCAATAAATAGTACAGATAAAGCTACTTTTCTCATTTCTACAGGATAATGGTAAATATAAGTAGCGCCCAGACTTGAGATAGTCAACAATACGACAAAGTACCACAGTTTAATATTGACATACATGATCATCAAAAATAGAATAGGTCTATATATTTCTGAATGTTATTTTCGAGTAAGCTTTTAATCGGTGCGCTTGAAGAAAAAAGCTTAGAGTGATATTGAATTTATAGTTTTCATTGAACTTTAGAATAAGCAGCTCGCAACATTACTGTAGACGTGTATAGAATAACAATAATTACGAGCCATCTAAGCATATCAAGCGGCAACGATTTGACGATGAAGGCAGCAATCAAAACAGCAACCACGCCAGGTATGGCCATTGCGACAGCAGCCTTTCGATTATAGGCACCTTCGCGAATAAAACGTATCGAAGCGGGTGGCATTAAAAAAGCGCAAGAACCCATCATGATGGGGAAGGCTACTTGCGGTGACATGCCCAGCGCAAAAACCAGTGCCATACAGGGCGCATACAAACCTATTCCCGCAGTCATAATAGCACCGAGAAAAAAATTTCCGACCACGGCAATAATCAACTTACTGCCATATAATCCAATGGCATCACCACCACCTTGTATCCATTCCATATTTCGGGCAAGCATAAAACTTGCCGTAACAAGTAAAGCAAAGCCCATTGTTAGACGAATTTTCTTTTCTGATAATTTCGAAACGATTCCGGCACCGATGATAGCACCAAAAGCCGCTGATAACAACATTAAAACCAATGTAAGTGGATCAACTTCAATGATGGTGATGAAGATAAGCGCTTGTAATAATACCGGAAGAGTATTGGCCACATTCATCGTTCCCGGTATGAGCTTGTCATCTGTTTGCTTAGTAAATTTTAAGAGGGCTGTTTGGGGTGCGAATGCTCCAATACCAAGTACATCAAAGAAATTGACAACAAACCCGATGAGTGAAGTCTTTAACCAACTGCTGTCCTCCAGGCTGTTCTTATTCTTTAAGAAATCCTTTGTTAAGGCGATACTAAACCAAACGGTAAGAACTGCTAATGAAACCCAGATAAATGTAATCATTGAAAATTGGGAGGCTGGAAAAAGATATAGTCAAAAGTTTATGGACTACTTAGCAAACCTTAAAGAACGTCTTGCTTCGCTCCTCTTCGCCCTTGTCGAGCATGGCTTCGATCTTCTTTGCCGTCTTTGTAATTGCCAACCCACCCAAGCCAGTGCATCGTAATGTATTAGGTATGGCATCGCCCACTTTTTTCATAGTTTCAATTACTTCGTCAAGAGGGATTAAATGATTGTAATCCGACAAAGCCATGTTAGCACAAGAGATTGCATTGGTTGCTGCCATTACATTTCTATTCAGACAAGGAGCTTCCACCCGGTCGGCAATCATGTCGCAGATCAAACCCAATGAAGACTGCAATGCCATGGATGCAGCTGCTAGTGATTGATCAAGCGTACCTTTTTTTAAAGTCACAATACCGGCTGCCGCCATACCAGAACCAGAACCACACTCAGCCATACACCCTCCTACTTCGGCAGCGAACGTGGCGTGAGCAGCAATGAATACGCCAATGATTCCGGCAGCCATCATGGCTTTCACCATTTCATCTTGTGAAAGATCCAGCGATGTACTAATGCCAATAATCGCGCCTGGCAATGCGCCACAAGATCCAGCTGTAGGTGCAGCTACGACCACCCCCATTGAACTTTTTACTTCCATCATGGCAGATGTGTAAAGAATCACTTGGTTAAGAACAGCACCCTCCACTAATTTCTTGTCCGTCATTTGTTGTTGGAAGCCCAGTGATTGAGGACCTAAAATTCGATCTGCATACTTGGTTCCTTTTAAGCCTAGGTTAATAGAGTTGTGCATGATCTCCACAATCGCACGCATCTTTTCAAAGACTTCCTTTTTTGAAATATTGCCTCGGACACTTTCGTAGTCAACGGCTAATTCCCAAAGCTCAAGATTCTTACCCTTGTTGTACGCTAGCATTTCTTCACAGGTAATAAAGGGAACGGTAAGATCTTTTCTTGACATCACTGGAAGAACTGGGTTTATTCTTTTGATGAACAGAACTTCGTCCATGGATTGAAGCTCTTTACAAATCTCATCGGATAGAAATTGATTAGCTTTTATTTCAATGAATGTGGAGGTCCCTTTTCGTAAAGCAATTTCATCACAAGCAAATGATTGTTCAATAAATGGAATGATATTACCCGGGGATTTTACATAAACCAATGTCTGATAAAAATCGCCTGCCATCGATACGGGTGCGCCATCAATTTCAATGATCTCAATCATTCCACCTCCAGTAGATATAGCGGTCAACGCCCTTTCTTCCTTCTCATTCTTAAGTGTGATCTTATACGTATTTGGGTGAGTAGCCCCAATGGGATGGATATCAATTTTTATTTTAATGCCTGCTTCTTCTACAGCTTGTAAATATTCGGGTAATCGTTCTTCGTAGGCTTCCCATCCTAGAAATCCACCGAACAATCCCATATCTGAGCCTTGCCCTTTATGAGTGGTAGCCAATGAACCGTTGGGATCAAATTCAATGTATACTTCTTTTATATTGTTGTTCATCAAATCTCGGCACATTCTGCCAATTCGTATGGATGCTGCGCAATGCGAACTTGATGGGCCTCTCATTACCGGACCTATCACATCGTTGAAGATACTTGGATATGTTTTCATAAGATTTAGTAATTCATGTAAACAAGTTTGATAAAGTTAATACCAAGGAAGTTAATTCTGGCCTAAATTGTAATCTTTCTTTGGCATGATTTAGTAAGTCTTTAGGATGAAAGGTCATTCTATTTCTGAACAGATTATATATCTTTCACCGTTCATCAAAACAAAGAACATGAGCAATACATCATTTGAGCTATTTGACCTGAAAGTGGAGGTCATTGAAGGTGAAAAACCATTTGTCTGCAGCCACCAATTAGGAGATGCTTTCGAAGTGCGAGGTGAAAATTTACACTTTAAGAGTGACCGTCCATTTTCATTATATGCGTTGTCGGCACTTCTTCCACTACTCCCAACAAAGCAACGACCGTTAAACCCGATGGATTGGATGGCAACCGATCATGTTATTGCCTGCCCCGATCCACATTGTGGCGCGCGCTTTAAAATTAGTCGCATTGGGAAGAGAGTGTATGAAAGGTCAGACACAACAATTGTTCCGCTTCCTGAAATAAATGATTGGGCATAAATATGGTAGAAAAATTTGAGCTAACACCGGGTTTTCATATTTCAAGAATCATCAAAGGCGGCTGGCAATTATCTCAAGGCCACAGCGCAGATGCAACCGAAGATCCCATCGAAAGCATGTTTGCATTTGCGAACAGAGGGATTACCACTTTTGATTGTGCGGATATTTATACAGGAGTAGAAGAACTAATTGGAAAATTTCTGTCTGCACGAAAACAAAGACTTGGTTACAATGATGACATTCAGGTGCTGACCAAGTTTGTTCCAGACTATGATATACTCGCCACCATTACGAAACAGAATGTCGAGAAAATCATAGATCGCTCATTGCGAAGGCTTGGTAAAGAGCGATTGGATATGGTACAATTTAGCTGGTGGAGTTATGATATCCAGCGCTATGTTGAAACCGCTTTTTGGTTACAAGAGATACAGCGTCAGGGAAAAATCAATCTACTTTCAGGCACTAATTTTAATACGAATGCTACTAAACAAATAGTCGATGCTGGTGTACCTCTAACGACTTTACAAATCCAATATTCTTTATTGGACCATCGACCGGAAAATAGTTTGGCAAGCTTATGTGCTGAAAACAACATTCACTTTTTATGCTATGGTACGGTGGCAGGTGGATTCCTCTCTGAGAAATGGTTGGGAGTAACAGAACCAACACCGCCATTCGAAAATCGATCTTTAGTCAAGTACAAGTTGATGATCGATGAGTTTGGTGGATGGGAGCTTTTTCAAGCACTTTTAAAAGTATTAAAGTCAATAGCAGATAAACATAGAGCTTCCATTACAAATGTTGCCTCACGTTATATTTTGGATCGGAAACAAGTAGCCGCTGTAATAATTGGAGCAAAGACTTCCGCTCATCTGGCAGAGAATCTCCGACTATTTGAATTCACTTTAGATCAAGGTGACATTATGGAAATTGAAAAAGTCATTAAGCAACGCAAAGGTCCATCAGGAGATGTATTTGATATTGAACGCATCAAAGAAGGTCCTCACGGTTCCATTATGAGATACAATTTGAATCAACAGGCAACCGATTGATACATGTCAGATAAAACCTCACCTAAAGTCTGGTCGTCTAACTATCTATTTCTACTGGCATCTATTGGCAGCACTGTTGGATTATCCAATATCTGGAAGTTCACCTATCTCGCAGGAGAAAATGGCGGTGGGGCCTTTGTATTAATTTACCTGGTGTCCCTGGTAACAATGGGCATTCCTATTCTCGTTGCTGAACTAATGCTCGGCCGAAGAGGCGGACGAAGTATGGTGGGCACTATGCAAGAGCTTGCTAAAAAAGATGGAATTAGCAGACACTGGAAAACATTTGGATGGGTTGCCATGATAGGCGTTTTTCTCATTCTAAGTTTTTATTGTGTAATCGCGGGTATGACGTTAGATTATACAATCACTTCTTTGTTTGGAGAGTTGAATAATTTGAATGCCACTACTGCTGTGAGCTATTACAATAACATGTTAGCAAGCCCTGTGCGGTTAATGCTTTCACAGTTCGTGTTTGTCGCAGCGACTGGTTGGATCGTAGCTAAAGGTGTTCAAGAAGGGCTTGAAAAGTCGACTAGCTGGATGACGCCCGGATTGTTCATCATACTGGTGGCATTAGTAATCTATGCGATGTTTGCGGGGGATTTTTCGGAAGGCGTGCGCTTTCTGTTTAATCCTGATTTTTCTAAGATAACCCCTAAGGTGGCCTTAGCTGCTTTTGGTCAGGCCTTCTTCTCGCTTGGAATAGGTGTTGGAGTGATGCTGACCTATGGTGCTTATATGCCCAAAAGTTCATCGATCCTTAAATCATCAATTATCATTTCCTTTTCAGACGGACTTGCTGCGATACTGGCAGGCCTTGCCATTTTTCCCATCGTATTCAAATATGGTTTATCTGCCACGGAAGGGCCCGGTCTTATTTTTATGACCTTACCAATTGCGTTTGGCCAAATGCCAGGAGGCGGTTTTATTGGTGCCTTATTTTTTATCCTTCTTTTTTTTGCGGCCTTAACATCTTCTATTTCATTACTCGAATCGATTATTTCACACCTGGAGGAAGTATGGAAAATAGGTAGAATGAAGATAACTATTATCGCTTCCGTGCTTTTGTGGATAGTGGGTTTGGGTTCAGTTTTTTCGTTTAACATTTGGGCAGACTTCACCCCCTTGAATATGATTAAACCATTGGAAGGGAAAACTATTTTTGGACTGATCGATTATTTTGGTTCTAACTTATTAATGCCAATCGGTGGTATATTGATGGCGGTAATAGCAGGCTGGTTGATATCCAAAGAAGTAAGTAAGGATGAACTTCAATTAAATAATCTTTTAGTATTTTCAATATGGCACTTCCTTATTCGATTTGTAGCACCGGCAGCAGTATTAGCGATATTCGTATCTAACTTAATTAATTGAACGCCTGAACAATCAATCAGATGACGCAGTTAAAGTATATTCTCTTCATTCTTTTCCTATCATGCAGTATACAATGCACTGAAAATAAAAACGCATGGGGCGAAGATGAAAAGCTAATTCGTGAGGCGCGACAACAATCAAATGATGCGATTAAGCATCAGGATACAACAGCAGTAGCGGAAGTTTGGACAAGCGACTATCATATTATCTCTTCTCGAAATTTTGAAATAAGTGGAATGGAAAACAATCGCCATAATTTTGCAAAAGAGTTTGCCAGCAAAAAGGAACTACTCTACATGCGAACAACCCATAAAGTAGAAGTATTCGCCAATTGGAATATGGCTTCGGAGCAAGGCACTTGGACGGGTCAATGGCGTGAACCTGATGGATTAGTACAATTAAAGGGAACGTATTTAGCCAAATGGCATAAGATGAATGATCAATGGAAAATCAGAGCTGAGATATTTGTTCCCCTTTCTTGTACGGGAAGTTCTTTTTGTGAGAAGACTCCATTTTAGTATAGAATAAAAATTTCAAATGTATTTCATATTGAATCCAACCATGGCGCACAAACAGCTTATAGCTACGATATTTTCTTTCTGTCTCTTATCTATGATGGCTTTCTCCCAGCAGCCAAAATCACCTTTAGAGTCTTCTTTTGAAACGTATCAGAAGATGAAGGATGAAACCAAGTTTAAAGTGGAGTGGATCTCTTTGGGACCAAACGTAAATTCTGCGCGCGCTGATGTTGTGCAAGTGGATGCATCACACCCTGGAACCATGTATGTCGGCTTTGGGTCAGGTGGATTATGGAAGACTACGAATAATGGCGTAAGTTGGAATTCAATTTTTAATGAACAATCTTCTATTGGAATAGGTGACGTGGAACTTGCTCCTTCTGATCAAAGCATAATTTATCTTGGCACTGGTGAAAATCTAAAGAAGCCAAGGAACTTTACATTGCCAGGCACGGGTATGTATCGATCTAGTGATGCAGGAATTTCCTGGCAACATATCGGTCTTGAAGATTCATGGTCGATTGCTGAGATAGCTATTCATCCTACCAATCCTGATATCGTTTTAGTAAGTGTACTTGGTCATCTATGGTCGAAGAACAAAAACCGAGGATTGTTCAAAACATCGAACGGTGGCAAAACATGGGAACATGTTCTCTACATAGATGACATGACAGGCGCTAATGATATTGTCATCTCCCCTTCTAATCCACAAATCATGTATTCTTCTTTATGGGAAGTATATCCCGGCATCAGTGGAAAAAACAGTGGTGTCTACAGAAGTAGTAATGGCGGAACCACTTGGACTTTGTGCAAAAACGGTTTGCCAACCGGACCTAAGATTGGGCGAATTGGTCTTACTGTTTCATCAACCAATCCCTCTAAAGCATATGCACTTGTTGATAATCTTAACAATCCACGCGATCAAGCCGCGGAACTTTACAAAACAATTGATGGTGGACTGAACTGGACAAAGACGCACAGCGAACCCTTCAAAATTTTCCCTGGAATAGGATGGTATTTCACCGATGTCTATGTAAATCCAAAAGATGACGAAGAGGTGTTTTGCTTAGGTGTTCGACTTGCACATAGCATTGATGGTGGAAAAACATTCAACTTCATTGGTGGTCAGGTAACTCGTATGAATCAAAGTTTGGCTCAGGGCCTACACCTCGATCAATGCGAACTATGGATTAACCCAACTAATCCAAATCATCTGGCGCTTGGAAATGATGGTGGATTTTATGTGAGCTATGATAAAGGATCATCCTGGGTTCATTACAATAATATTCCTGCGGGTGAATTTTATGATATTACAATTGATCAATCAGACTATATCATTTATGGTGGCGCTCAGGATGATGCCACCGTATATGGCCCATCGAAAGAATTAAATACCCGCTTTCCGGATCCCTGGAAGTACGTCTGGATTGATCCTTGGGATGGAGGAGATGGATGCGTTACACAAATTGATCCTGATGATAAATCGATCATTTATTATAGCCGGCAACATGGTGATGCAGTGAGGTTAGATAAGTCAAAAGATGAAGCCGTCTCCATCATGCCAACACTACCCAAAGAGAATAAGGATACTCTACTATTTAATTACATGACACCTTATTTCCTGTCAGCCTATCAAAGCAAAACATTGTACCATGGAGGTAATTACATCCTTAAGAGTTCGGATCGCGGTGATACTTGGAAAGTGATTAGTCCCAATCTTTCAGTCTCATCAACAAAAGAAAAAAAATCATTTGCCACAGGAGCCATTGTAGAGTCCCCGATTGAAAAAGGGTTGTTATATGCGGGCACCGATCATGGAGCTTTCTGGGTTTCCAAAAATGATGGAGCTACCTGGGAAGAGCATTCGACCGGAATTGCAAATAATTACATTCGGAGCATCTCCGCTTCACGTTTCAAAACATCAAGAGTCTATATGGCTATGACAGGGATTAACTATGATGATTTACATCGATATGTGTATTCTTCAGAAGATTACGGAGCAAACTGGAAAAACATTTCTGCAGGACTACCCGATGAGCCAGTGAATGTGATCAAAGAAGATCCGACCAATGAAAATATTCTATATGCGGGCGGATTGCGCGGAGCGTATATTTCCATCGACCGTGGCAACAGCTGGTATTATTTAGGAATCAATATGCCAGCCGCAGCTGTTGCCGATATTGAAATTCATAGTGCAAGTATGGACCTAATTGTGGCAACACATGGAAAAGGAATTTATAAGACAAACCTAAAACCAATACAAAAATTAATTACTCAAAAATTGCCAACCCATGTGGATCACTTTTTTGAAATAGCCGAAATCAAAAGACCCTGGTTTAATTCCGCAGGGGGAGAAGCGGATTATCGGACACTTGAAAAGTCGGCATTTTCATTTTGGCTCAAGCAATCAACAGAAGTAACCCTCTCCATTCGAGATAAGGCCAACAAAGAAATTTGGAAGACTTCATTGAATGGGCACATCGGGTTCAATCAATATCGTTGGGATTTAATTATTAGAAAAGTAACAAGCGACAATCCTTACTTTGTACATTATGATAAATTTATTGAAGCAGGATCTTACGTCATGACTTTGTCTATTGGCAAAGATCAATTGGAACAAACACTCATAGTCAGGAATGCAAGCTCTCCTTATAGTAAATAATTTAGCTTGGTCGCTAAACAAAGAGTAGGTTGCATCGTAATTGCCAACATTATTAATAAAGCCACGTTAGCAAGAGGAACATAATTTTTTAATGAAGTTATCAAGTATTGTCATTTTAGTTTTCTTTTTGATTAATACGGGCTTTTGTCAGGACCAAAACGTAGCCAATACCTCCGATAAAGATCTCATTGACATTGGAGGAGAAATATTGAATGCCAAATGGCTTACTAAACACGACACACTTACTAAAAAGTCGGGGCGAGTATATTTTTCTGGAGCTCCTTCTTTAGGATACTCTCTGACAAGTGGCGCTTCCGCTATTTTTGTTGGCGACTTTGCATTTTTTACCAGTGAATTGAAGGAGCAAAAAATATCTATTATTTATTTAGATGTTTTGTATACTCAAAAGCAACAGTTCGTTTTTAGAATTCAAAACAATTTGTGGACGAAAAACAATAAGTATAATATTGTTTCAGACTGGCGATTTTATTGGTATCCCCAAAAAACATACGGCTTAGGTGGACAAAGCCAGCTTGAAAATTTCGTTGATCAGACGTACTCTTATGTTAGATTTCATCAATCACTATTAAAATCATTTCGACCCAACTGGTACACAGGGGTTGGCATTGCAATTGATCATCATTATGGAATATCCCAAGAGTCAGGAAGTCAGTTTGTCAATGATGAAATTCAACGTTATGGGATAAACAATAACACTACCTCTTCGGGTGTTTTATTTACTTTACTCTTTGATAGCCGAATTAATTCGATCAATCCTTGGGGAGGTAGATATGCCAGTTTTATTTATCGGCCTAATTTTACTTTTCTCGGTAGCGATGCGAATTGGCAAATGATTCAATTGGATGTGAGGGAATATATACCTTTCCCCAAACAGAGTAAAAATATTCTTGCCTTATGGGGTTACAGCTGGTTCACATTTGGTGGGAATCCACCCTATTTGGACTTACCGGCAACAGCCTGGGATGTAAGTAGCAATATGGGTCGGGGTTATATTCAAGGAAGATTTCGCAGTAAAAATTTACTTTATTTTGAATCTGAATACCGTTTTAGAATTTCTAGAAGCGGTTTGTTTGGAGGTGTCATTTTTGCAAATGCACAGTCTGTGACCGAATGGCCTTCCAACCAATTCCAAACAATTGCTGTAGGGAGTGGAGCTGGGATAAGAATAAAATTCAATAAACATTCAAGAGCTAATGTTTGTATTGATTATGCCTTTGGCCAAGGGGGTTCACAAGGGGTATTTGTTAATTTAGGAGAAGTGTTTTAAAAAAATGAAGCCAATCTCCCTTTTCTTATTCAAGCTCTCGAAGGTATAGCTGAATGGTATTTTCCAAACCGAAATAAAGCGCATTGCATATTAAGGCATGGCCAATAGAAACTTCATCTAAGGCTGGAATGGATTGCTTTAAGTATTTTAAGTTGTATAAATCTAAATCATGCCCTGCATTAATGCCAAGCCCAAGAGAAGAGGCAATTTTTGAAGCTGTTACATAGGGCTGAACAGCTTCTACTTTGTTTATATGGTAAAGAGTAGCATATGGCTCAGTGTAAAGCTCAATGCGATCTGCGCCTACTTTTTTTGCTCCTTCTACCATCGCAGGATTAGGATCTACAAATAGTGAAACGCGTACCCCAGATCGTTTTAGTTCGCTGATTACTTTAATTAGGAATGCTTCATTTTCTATCGTATCCCAACCAGCGCTAGAAGTGATGGCATCAGGTTTGTCGGGCACCAAGGTAGCTTGCTCTGGCTTTACGTCCCCAATCAATTTCATGAAGCGTTCATCCGGATAGCCTTCTATATTAAATTCAGTTTTGACGACTTTTTTTAATCGCAATACATCATCGTATCGAATGTGTCGTTCATCTGGCCTTGGATGTACGGTTATCCCTTGAGCACCAAATCGTTCGCAATCCAACGCCACCTTAATTACATCGGGGTTATTGGCTCCTCGTGCATTTCTGAGAGTGGCTATTTTATTGATGTTAACCGAGAGACGTGTCATAGATCAGTAAAATTACAACATCCATTGATGATGGTTGAAACGGAATTGGTTTTTTGTTCGTCATATCTTACTGTAACTTTGCAGGCACTAAAAAGTTCTACTTATGAGTTTAAAAACCCAAATTGATAACGATATTAAATCGGCCATGCTCGCTAAAAATAAGGAAGAGCTAACCGCTTTGCGAAGCATTAAGGCGATGATTTTATTAGCTGAAACAGAGAAAGGGGTGAGTAGTGATATTGCCCTTGACATAGAAAACAAAATATTGATGAAGGCAGCCAAGCAACGTAAAGAATCGGCTGATATTTTTCAGAAGGAAGGCCGAGAAGATTTGGCCAAGACTGAACTTTTTGAATTTGCAGTAATCAGTCGATATTTACCTAAGCAGTTGTCTGAAGAGGAACTTGTGATTGAATTGAAAAAAATAATGGAAACCATTGGGGTAACGGGGCCCCAGGATATGGGTAAGGTAATGGGCATTGCTACAAAGCAATTAGCGGGCAAGGCGGATGGCAAATTAATTTCTGAGCTGGTTAAAAAACTTCTTGTTTCTTGAGCAAAATAGATATTGTTCTGACACTTATTTTAGCGTTAGGCGCATACCTTGGTTTCAAAAGAGGATTTTTGATGGAGTTGTTTTTTCTTCTTTCGATCGTATTGGGAATTTTTCTTGGCTTTAAATTAATGAGCTTAGGCATTGAGATGTTGCATCGTAATTTCAATGCTGACAAAACGATTCTCCCTTACATATCTTTCAGCATTATTTTTATTTTGGTGATGGTAATAGTGATTTTCGTAGGAAGCAGAATTAAAAACTCTATTGATACCACTTTTTTAGGGAAAGTGGATGCGTTGGCCGGGGCTCTGTTAGGAGTACTGAAATATGCTTTTTGTCTAAGTGTGCTTAATTGGCTGGCAGTGTCAATGAAAATTGAAATTCCCGAAAGTTGGAGTTCGGGTTCGCATATTTACCCGTTGGTAACCAAATTATCCTATCAAGTGTCTGGCTTTTTGGGCAGTTTCATCCCTTTTTTTAAAGAAATATTTAGTCACCCATAAGGTTCGGGATTTTTTTAGTTACTTATCATCAAATATAGAACTGTATGGCGCTGCTGGTTAGGGAAGAAAATGATTTTAAGTATGTAGACGAAGGACAAGGACCGGTCCTAATGCTGCTGCATGGTCTCTTTGGCGCGCTCAGCAATTGGGAGGCTGTTGTCAATCATTATTCCAAACATTTCAGAGTCATCATACCGATGTTGCCGATTTATGAAATGCCCATTAAAGAAGCAGGGCTGGAGGGCCTACGCGAATTTACGGAGCGTTTTGTTGAGATGAAGAAGTTGGAGAAAATGATGATTATGGGGAATTCTCTGGGAGGACATGTCGCGATACTATATACCTTAAAAAATCCGGAGAAAGTTACTCGATTAGTGCTTACCGGAAGTTCGGGCCTTTTTGAAAATACAATGGGAGGATCGTATCCGCGTAGAGGCAGTTATGATTACATTCGAGAAAGGGTCGCTTATACATTTTACGACCCTGAAGTAGCATCCAAGGAACTGGTTGATGAGGTTTTTGAAACCACTAAAAGTATTCCGAAGTGCATGCGAATAGTCGCCATCGCCAAATCAGCACAACGCAATAATTTAGCATTAGAATTACCAAAAATTAAGGTTCCCACCTTGCTAATTTGGGGATTAAATGACACAATCACGCCACCTATGGTCGGTCATGAGTTCAATCGGTTACTCCCCAATTCAGAGCTAAAATTTTTGGATAAATGCTGCCATGCCCCTATGATGGAGCATCCGGAGAAATTTAATGAAATGGTCGAAGATTTTTTAGTTAACCCCAAGCCCTAAAAAATGATCGCAGAAGAACTTATCAATCATATGATTCCACCACTCAAGGTCACGGATGATGCGCATAAAGCCATTGTGTGGATGGAAGAGTTTCGCTGCAATCATCTACCGGTTGTCGATGAAGGGGAATTGCTTGGATTTATTTCTGAAGAAATTATCCTTGAATCGAATGACATAGAAAAAGACCTCTCAGATTTTGACCTAGTAGCGCGTGATTGTTTTGTACGCCTAGACTCACATTTTTATGATATCCTGAAAGTGGCAGGCGATAATAAACTGCAAATTGTCGCAGTCGTGAATGATGAACAACAATACACCGGAGTCATCACCGTGCAGGATATGATGACTTCTTTTGCACAGACTGCATCCGTGCAAATGCCAGGTGGTATTTTAGTTTTATCAATGGATTTAATCGACTATTCATTAGCAGAAATTTGCCGGTATGTAGAAGAAAATAATGCAAAAGTGATTAGTAGTACCATGACAGAAGACCCCATGGATAAGGGCAAAATTAAACTGACGTTAAAAATTAACCAGTTAGACCTCAAACGAATTGTAGCAACGCTTGAGAGATTTAATTATAGAATTATTGGAAGGTATCAGGAGACGAAACAAGAAGTTGACGAGAAAGAGAAAATAGATTTACTCCTTCGTTATTTAGATATATAATTGCTCGCCAATGACCCGCATCGGCATCCATGGTAAAGATCTTCAAAACAAATCATCACGATTTTTAGAGAAGGTATTGGATTACTTAAAAAAGCATCAGGCTGAAATTTGGGTTTCGGCAAAATTCTTGCGTCAATTTAAATCTTCCCGGATCGAAGATTATAAGTTAAAATCTTTTGATCAAGGAGATAACCTTCATCCGCTGGACTTTTTTCTATCATTAGGAGGAGACGGTACGCTGTTGGAGTCAGTCACATACATCGGAAAAGCGGAGACACCAATCTTAGGTATCAATACTGGCCGGTTAGGCTTTCTGGCCACCATCAGTCGGGAAGATGTTGAATCATCTTTTGATGAACTATTCAATGGAAATTATTCTATTGATAGCCGTTCCGTATTGAAGCTCATTTCTACGCCAAAACTTTTTGGAAATCTCAATTTTGCATTGAATGATTTCACCATTATGAAGAAAGACACTGCCTCCATGATTACCGTGCATGTACATGTCGATGGAGAGCTGTTAAATTCCTATTGGTCGGATGGCATTATTGTTTCCACACCAACAGGATCTACCGGTTATTCTTTAAGTTGCGGGGGACCTTTGTTACATCCCAAATCTGAAAGTTTTGTTATTACAGCGGTTAGTCCGCATAATTTGGGAACTCGCCCCATTGTTTTGGCGGATGATGCTGAACTCACGTTCCATATTGAAGGGCGAAGCAAAAAGTATTTAATTTCAATGGATTCTCGGTTTGAAACCGTAGATGAATCGGTGAAATTGAAGATCAAGAAGGAAAAATTCCGTGTAAAGTTAGTCCAGCTTAGTAGCCAAAATTATTTTAATACCTTGAGGCAAAAACTGAATTGGGGGTTGGATATCCGTAATTAAATTGGATAGAACCCAGCGATTTAGTCGTTGAATATTCAAGTTCTGAAAAACCTTGATTATTGACTTAATTTTTTAACTTTGCAGTTGGCCTATTCGGACTCATTATGAGAAAGTTATGTTTTGCATTAGTAAGTATAATGTTGATTCTGGGATCAGCCCCGGAAGGGCTCGCCCAGTTTAACAGAAAATCCATCAAAAAAAATAACAAAAGAATAGCGTCCTATCGTGGTAAAAAGTCAGGTTTTGGAAAGCGTAATGTGTATTCGGGAGTGGGATTTTCAGTAAATGCTCTCAATTATTTTGGAGACTTATCACCTGCCCCCACAAAATTCAGTACAGATATTTCATTTACCAGTCCAAGTTTTGGGATTTCCTTTTTTCATCGTTTCGGCCCTCGTTATACGCTTCAAGCTCAATATTTATATGCTTCACTTAAGGGGTCTGATAGTGAATCGGCAGATGCAAAAGATTTAAGTAATGGGAAGTTTAGAAATCAAAGAAACCTGTCGTTTAGAAATAGAATGCATGAACTTTCAGTAGTTGCCTATTTGGACTTATTTGAAAACCAATCTACATACATAAGCCGGGTAAAATGGACACCCTATGCCTATCTTGGCGTAGCGGCTTTTTATCACAATCCACAAGCCCAAGCTCCTGCTAAAGACTTAAAAGGAAGTGCACTGGCAGAGGCCGGGCAATGGGTAGATCTGCAACCGCTCAAAACAGAAGGTGTTTCTTATAGTTTGATTCAGTTCGCTATACCCTTTGGTGCCGGGGCTAGATTTAGAATAAACGAGGTGTTCGATTTGTGGGCCGATGTTGGTTTTAGATATACGTTCACAGATTATTTAGATGACGTGAGTGGCAATTATGTCAATCCAAATTCGTTAAGCACATTAGGTCAGACAATGGCATACAGAACAAATGAACTTTCGGGATACCCAACAGCAACACAATCAGTGCCATCAGAATTGGCTGGAGTAAATGTTCAAAACGGATATGGCAGATCAGGGGATAAGCGTGGAAGCCCAGCGCAAAATGATATTTATATGGTAACATCCATCCGCTTAACGTACATCTTAGGAGCCACTTTCCACAAAGCTAAATTCAGGTAATGTATCGCGTTGGTTTCGCGATCATTTCTTTATTGGCTGTACTTTTTTCAGCATATTCTTCTCAAGCACAAATCTCTCAACGTTCCGAAATTGGAGGCGGGCTTGGCATATTTAATTATACCGGAGATCTAGTAAGGACATATGACCTCACCACCTCAAAACCGGCAGCTACGGTTTTCTATCGATCAAACATTAGTAAAGTCATCAGTTTTCGTACCTCACTTACAGGTGGACAACTAGCGGGCAGTGATAAGAATGACCCGCTTGATGCCTTTGCCGTAAAGAGGGCAGCATCATTTGATTTGTTTTTATTAGAACTCTCTGGTGTATTTGAATACCACTTTCTGGATTGGAGAGATGATAAAAGAAAACTGCGGTTTACTCCATATCTTTTTGCAGGAGCCGCCCTTTTTGGAATTGCCGGAACACCCAGCAAGAAAGCTGAATATAGCAATGTTCAAATGGCCATACCATTTGGAGGGGGAATGAAATATGTTCTTAACCCGAAATACTATATTTCATTTGAAATTGGAATCAGAAAGACCTTTTTTGATTATTTAGATAATATTTCTGCCGGAGACCCTTCTTTTAAGAATTACCAATACGGCAACCCCAACGATAATGACAATTACTTTTTCACTGGAATTACCCTTACTTATACTTTCTACGATATTCCATGTGCTTCAAATCCCTACCGTTAAACTATTCTTGTGATTCAAACATCTCTTTAAGGCATTCTAGTCTTTGGAAAAGATGGTTTAAAGTTTGAAAAAAAGGCTACTTTTGCAGCCCTGTGGCTTCATTTAAGGAAAATATTGATCTCCATAATTTGCCAGAGCATGTTGCCGTTATAATGGATGGCAATGGCAGGTGGGCAAAAAGTAAAGGAGCTGCCAGGATATTTGGCCATAGAAATGCCATTGAAGCTGTAAGGCAAGTGATTGAAGGGGCTGGAGAGTTGGGCGTAAAGTTTTTGACACTGTATGCATTTAGTACAGAAAATTGGGGAAGACCCAAAGAGGAAGTGGATGCCCTGATGGAGTTGCTTGTAAATACATTGAAGAAGGAAATAGCTGCTCTTCATAAAAACAAAGTAAGAATGCTAACTATTGGTGATATCAGTCAGTTGCCAAAATTGTGTAGAGAAAATTTGAGAGAAGCTACAAATGCAACCAAAGACAATACAGGACTTACGTTATTAATTGCGTTGAACTATAGCGGACGATGGGAAATTATAGAGGCCGTAAAAAGGCTGTCAACAAAAGTAAAAGAAGGCATGGTGGATACTCAAGAGATTGATGAGCAATTATTTTCAGCCCACCTGGAAACGAAAAACGTACCTGACCCAGCGCTATTAATTAGAACGAGTGGTGAAATGAGGATTAGCAATTTTTTATTATGGCAAATAGCCTATACAGAACTATATATCACTCAAAAGCTATGGCCCGATTTTCGAAAAGAAGATTTTTATGAGGCAATCTGTGAATATCAGAAGAGAGAGAGAAGATTTGGAAAAGTGTTGACCCCAATTGCCTGAGCTGAATGAACCGTATTTTACTGATTATTTTATTATTCCTGGTTGCCATTCCATCTTCCGCCCAGTTTAGAAGTAAGCGGAATGCATCTTCCACAGAAGCTCAAGAGCCAGCTGTGGGGGAGTTGAATTATCGTAGCCCTGCTGAATATACGATTGCTGGAATTGAAGTGACCGGATTAAATGTTCTTGATAAGAACGCCATGGTTTCTCTTACGGGTTTAAAGGTTGGCGATAAAATTAAAATACCCGGGGATGCGATTTCCAGTGCAATTCGAAAGTTGTGGAAGCATGGGTTAGTGGGCGATGCTACTATTTCTGTTGATAGAATCGAAGGACAAAACGTTTTTCTCTCCATAATTTTATCAGAAAGACCACGTCTTACTGACTTTTATTTTGAAGGAATTAGTAAAGGAAAGCAAAGTAGCTTGAAAGATGATCTTACCTTGATCAGAGGTAAAATTGTGAATGATGCTACGATTCGCAATGCAGAACTGGCGGTTAAGAAACATTTTGTCAAGAAAGGTTTTCTGAATACGGTGGTCAAAGTAACGCAGGAAAGAGACACACTAAACCGTGGAGGGATACGCCTGAAAATAAATGTCAATGTTAAATCAAAAGTAAAAATACATCAAATCGACTTTATAGGTAACGATGAAATTTCTTCTTCTATTTTGAAAAAGAAAATGAAGAAAACAAAAGAACATGCACGCTTTTCAGTGCATCGGGAATTGTTGGGAGGACTACTCTCTCTCAAACGTTCTAATGTGAAGGAATTCTTTGTAGACTCCGCAAAGAAGACGAGTTGGAGAACGGTTAAGGAATTTATCAATCAACATGTTAAGCTTAATATTTTTAATGGATCAAAGTTCATACGCACTGAATACGAAGAAGATAAAAAGAAGATCCTTGCCTATTACAACACACAAGGCTATCGGGATGTTGAATTAATTTCGGATACGATAACCAATCATACGAGTTCTAAGGTTGATGTTAGCATTCAACTCAATGAAGGCAAAAAATATTATTTTCGTAATATCATCTGGACGGGCAATTATCTCTACACAGCCAACACCCTAAATAAAATTCTTGACATCAAAAAAGGAGACGTTTACAATCAGGAAATGATTGAACGTAAAACAACCTTTAACCCAAAAGGAGCTGATATCAGCGGCCTATATATGGATGATGGATATCTCTTTTTCCGTGTGGTGCCAGTGGAGGTTGCTGTCGTTGGAGATTCTATAGATGTGGAAATGAGAATCTTTGAAGGAGATCAGGCTACGATAGATGAAGTGACGATTAGTGGTAATGATCGTACTAGTGACCATGTTATTCGTAGGGCCTTATCCACCATTCCAGGCCAAAAATTCAGAAGGTCAGATATCATCCGCACCCAACAGGCGCTGTCACAAATGGGATTTTTTAATCCACAGAAGGTTGAACAAGATATTCGACCAAACCCAGCAAATGGAACTGTTAATATCGGCTGGAAATTGGAAGAACAATCCAATGATCAGGTTCAATTATCAGGAGGATGGGGAGGGTATTTTGGATTTGTTGGAACAGTAGGCCTTACCTTTAATAATTTCTCGCTTCGTAATGTACCGCACTTTAAGAAGTGGAGGCCGCTGCCCGTTGGAGATGGACAAAGACTTTCGTTAAATGCTACTGCCAATGGCCAATCTTTCCAAAGTTACAGTATTTCGTTTTCGGAGCCTTGGTTAGGAGGTAAAAAGCCTCATCAGTTTTCAGTAAGTTTAAATACTTCTATCTCTCGACTACCTGTGCGAAGCGCGGGAGGCTTTAGTGTAGACTTCAATGACAATGCATCTTTGAAACAAACGGGTATTACAATTGGGTTTGGAAGGCAACTGGAGTGGCCGGATAATTACTTTAGCCTTACAAACTCATTATCTTATTCTGAGTATAGCTATAGCAATTATTTGGGTTCTAATATCTTGCCAGCAGTAGGCACAACCAGAAGTATTAAATTTAATACCACGCTTGCAAGAAATAGTATCGATAATCCTATGTTCCCAACTGCAGGATCCTCTCTTTCTCTAAGTTTAGACATGACACCACCCTATTCATTTTTCCGAAATCCTGATTATTATAACGACAAGAGTCAGAGATATAATTTTGTAGAGCTTTATAAAGTGATGTTTGATGCGAGGTTTTATGTAAAAATTGCAGGGAGTAGCAAGCCTACAGGCAGGAGTTTGGTTTTGGAAAGCAAAGCGCATATGGGTTTTATTGGTCAATATAACAGCGCGGTTGGGACAGGGCCATTTGAGCGTTTTAAAGTAGGCGGAGCAGGCCTATCAGGTGGTTTTGGTGCTAACCAGTTTGTTTTTGGCCAGGATATTATTGGTTTAAGAGGGTACCCGGATAATCAGGTTACCCCTCCACTCTATGCGGCAAGTGGGACACAGGCTGTGCCTGGCATTGAAGGTGGTATAGTATACAACAAATTTGGAATGGAGTTAAGGTATCCTGTAGTCACTAGTCAATCGGCAACAGTCTACGCGTTTATTTTTTCTGAGGCAGGGAACAATTGGGACAATTATCAAAAGTTTAATCCGTTTGACCTTTATAAATCAGCAGGTTTCGGGGCTCGGATATTTATGCCTGCTTTTGGGTTGATTGGGTTAAATTGGGCCTACGGATTTGACAGACTAGAGAATGCTGCCGACAAGAGCGGTTCTCAGTTTCACTTTACAATCGGTCAGCAAATCAGATAAGAAATGCGGTTATTGGTATTTAGCCTTTGTTTTTTCATTTTCGGCCTGAATTTTGTCTCTGCACAGAAGTTCGGCTATTTTGATTCAGGGTTTGTATTGAGTAAGATGCCGGAATATGCCAAAGCGCAGGGCGAAATAGAGCAACTTTCTGCGGCATGGCAAAGAGAGATTGAAGAAATGCAAGTAAAGGTGGATGCTTTATATCGCACCTTTCAGGCGGAACAAGTGCTATTGACAGAAGAAATGAAACAGGATAGGCTCAATGAAATTAAGAAAAAAGAGGTTGAGCTAAAGGAGTATCAGAAAAAAGTTTTTGGATTTGGTGGTCTCTTTTTTTTGAAAAAACAAGAATTGATTAAACCTTTGCAGGACAAACTATTTGATGCAGTCGGCAAAGTTGCAAAAACGAACCGTCTGGCGATTGTGTTTGATAAATCAGCAGAACTTGTCATGATCTACACAGACCCAAGGCATGACTATACTGATTTTGTATTAGAAGAACTTGGATTAGGTGACCCGAATGATAAAGTAAAATAAACCAGTAACTATAATAAAATGAGAACACTTTTTCTTATCCTTTTTTGCGGAACACTAATGACCGCACAGGCTCAAACTCAAAAAATTGGCTATGCTGATTGGGAATACATTTTCAGCCAATTGCCGGAATTTAAACAAATTGAAAGCGAGTTAAGAACACATAATGAACAACTCCAAAATCAAATGAAAGCTAAGCAGCAGGACTTTGAGGCTAAATATAAAGCGTATCAAGGTATGCCGGCTACCACTCCGGATGCAATTAAAGCAGATAAAGAGCGCGAATTGCAGTCACTACAAGAAGGGTTTCAAAAATTTCAGCAAGATGCGCAGTCCTCTTTGCAGAAAAAGCAAGCAGACTTAATGGACCCGGTTTATAAAAAAGTAGGTAAGACAATTGAAGAGGTAGCAAAAGAAAATGCTTACACCTTCATCATTAACCCGCAAACTGTTGGTGGTGGAGACATTCTATTGTACAGCGATGAGACATATAATATTTCAAATCTTGTGTTGAAGAAGTTGGGGGTAACTCCTCAGCCAGCTGCAGTCATCACTCCAGCAGTGAAGAAGAACTAAAGGGATTGATATTTAACTAAAGGGTCATTTACAAACCATGATTTGTAGATGACCCTTTTTCTATTTTTACCGGTCACTTAATTCCCCATCCACCTCCCCCCGGAGTTTTGATGATTACTTTGTAGCCTTTGGTTACGGTGATACTATCCATCCCTTTTAACTTTTTCTTTTTTCCAGAAGGGTCTATCAATAGTTGTTCGCCTGTTTTTCCTCCCTTGCCGCCTTTGAGGCCGTATGGATTTTCTATTCTATGTTGAGATAAGATGTTCACCTCTATGGTTTCCTTGAAAGTTATTTCACGTACAATTCCATCACCACCGTTCCATTTTCCTTTTCCCCCGGAGTTTTTTCTGATTTCAAATTTTTCTAATCGCACCGGATAGCGCACCTCCAAAATCTCTGGATCTGTAATTCGCGTATTAGTCATATGTGAGTGTACTCCATTGGCCCCATCAAAACCGTTACCAGCTCCAGTGCCACCTCCAATGGTTTCATAGTAACCAAAATTGCTATTCCCAAAAAGAAAATTGTTCATTGTGCCTTGACTACAAGCAACAAGTTGAAGCGCTTTTAATAGGGTGTCTGTAAGACGTTGACTTACTTCTGTATTTCCACCTACCACAGCTGGGAGAATGATAGCGTGATGAATGCTGATCTTGGCAGCGCTGAATGGATTGAGAAGACTTTTGGGTAAAATTAATTTTACTCTTTCCATTAGCCCCTCATTCATTGCGATAGGTTTATTTACCCACAAACGCATTACATAGAGGACAACACTTTGCACAATCGCAGGGGTAGCATTCAAATTATTTGGATGAATTTTGCTTGTCCCTGAAAAATCAATAATCAGTTTTAAATTTCGAATTTCGAGCCTAACTTTTAGTTTGGATCCATCATCTAAGTATTCTTCAGCTTTAAATAATTTTTTCGGAGAGTCTTCCAATTTATTTCTTAGTAAAGCCGATGCATATCTTTTTAAACGGACCATATACATTATAACTTCTTGGCTTCCGTATTTACGACAGAGTTCTTGCAGTCCTTTTTCTCCTACATGGATGGAAGCCAATGCTCCGTTCAAATCCGCAAGGTTTTCCTCCAATAGTCGTGTGGGGTATTTCACAGAGGTAAACAGATTTGAAATTTTATCCCATTGTGGTTGATGATTCTTAATCAAATAAGTAGGCGCTATGATCACCCCTTCTTCTTCCAGCTGTGTTGCATGGGCCGGCATTGATCCGGGTTTTAGTCCACCTATTTCCGCATGATGTGCCCGATTTGCAACATACCCCACTAGCTTCTTATGAAAAAAAACAGGCTTAATTAAAGTCACATCGGGTAAATGAGATCCTCCATAGGCTGGGTGATTGGTAATCACCACATCTCCTTCCTTCATGCTTAAAACCTTTTTTACCTCACGCACACAAACACCCATGCTCCCTAAGTGAACAGGAATGTGTGGAGCATTTACTATTAAGTATCCTTTCTCATCTAAGAGGGCACACGAAAAATCCAATCGCTCTTTCACATTCACAGAAAATGAAGTTCGTTGCAACATGGCACCCATCTCTTGGGCGATGGAGGTAAAGCGATTACTAAAGAGTTCTACGGACGCCTCTTTGTTAAAATGCTTTTTGCTGGAAGTTGAAGATATCTTTTTGACAAGAATGGCGTTGTTATTTCGGTCAAGTAGGAAATTCCAATTAGATTCAACTAATGTTGTTGAGTTTCTACTGGCAATAATAGCTGGCCCTGATATAGTCGCTCCAGAGGTTAATTGTTCCCATTGAAAAACATCTATGGTAGAAAGCTTTCCGCTATCTAAATAACTTGATGAGCTTACTGCTTTTGGTATATGTTCTTTTGTATTTCTAACAACTTTTTTTTGAATCGCATCCTGAATTGAAATAATGACCCGAATGGATTCAACCTCTATCTCTTTATTTTTAACCCAGTGCCCGTAGATAGATTTATATTTTTTCTTATACAGTGTTTTGATTTTTTGAATGTTTTCAAATTCAATTTCTAATGTACTTTCTTGTCCTTTAAAACGAAGGAATATCAATTTCCTTTCATACTTTATTTTCTGTTCGGGATATCCCTCAAGCACGAGTTTTTGACTTCCTGCTTTAATGAGATGGTTGATTGTATCTGAAAGCGTGAGTAATTCTTGAGTAAGTGGGCGTAATATTAATTTTTCTTCGAAGCTCTCAATTTTTGCATGACCGATTCCATAGGCACTTAGAAGACCGGCATCATACGGAATCAGGATTTTCTTCATCTCCAGCATTTCTGCCAACGCACACGCATGTTGCCCCCCCGCTCCACCAAAACTTAATAATGTGTATTCGCTGGGATTATGGCCATGTTGGATTGAAACTTGTTTGATTGTATCTGCCATTTTTTCATTGGCAATTTGGATGAATGAATCAAGCAGGATGAAAGGATCTATTTTTTTCTTTGTCGATTTTTGAATTTTTGAAAGCAATTTATTGAAAGCTTCCTCTGCCTTTTTTCTGTAAATGGGGATAGCAAAGAAATCGTCACTCAACCTACCGAGGAGAAGATTCACATCGGTAATAGTCAATGGCCCACCCGCGCCATAACAAGCAGGCCCGGGCGAGGCCCCTGCGCTATGTGGACCAACAGTTAAACGATGCCCGTCAAATTCACATATCGATCCACCCCCAGCCGCAATGGTTTCAATAGAAACGGAAGGAGAAAGAATTTTTGTTTGACCTACCTTCGATTCAAATCGATAATCAAATCGATTATTATATAGGGATACATCTGTACTGGTGCCACCCATATCAAATGTAATCAGCTTTGAAATACCTGAGAGATTCGCTGCAGTAGCAGCACCAATTACGCCACCTGCTGGCCCACTCAACAAACTATCTTTGGGTTGGAAATTTGTACTATTGCTTAGCCCCCCTGCGCTATTCATCACCATTAAATCAATGTTACTTATACCTTTTTGGATATTTCTAAGATAGGTACTGATAATGGGTGCTAAGTAGGCATTGGCCACTGTTGTTTCTGCCCGTGGTAAAATCTTTATTTGATTGGATAGAAGATGTGAGGTGGAAACATATTTGAAGCCTGCATTGGATAGCGATTTGGCAATCAGTAATTCATGGGAAGAATTTCTATAACTATTGAGAAAGGCAATAGCTATTGAGTCGACTTTCAATTTCTTTAATTTTTCAATAAGTGATTGACATTCATTTTTTGTGATTGGAGTAATGATTTCTCCATCACTGGAAATTCTTTCCTTAACTTCTATTACATGAGAATAAAGGGGTAGTTCTTTTTCGATTTTGAGCGCAAAAAGGTCTGGTCTTTGTTGTGTGCCGATCAACAATAAATCCTTAAATCCTTCCGTAATGATGAAAGCGGTTTTCGCGCCTTTTCTTTCGAGCAAAGCATTGGTTCCACGGGTTGATCCCAACTTCATTTCTATTTTAGGGAATTCTTCAGCAATCGCTGTCTGAGTTAGTAAACGAGCTGCAAAAATCGGAACTTCTTCCTGAGAAGAAATTTCAATGGCACATGATGTAACATTTGCTAGCGCCTCGTATGTATAAATGATTGACTTTTCGAGATCAATGTG
>JANPBK010000089.1:0-6884 GCA_031430395.1 Cyclobacteriaceae bacterium | reverse complement strand
ATTTCACCAGTAAAAATTCATTTACACAAAATTGTTCCTATTGGAGCAGGTTTAGGTGGTGGTTCTTCGGATGCTGCCTATACGTTGCGTCTCATCAATCAAGTATTTAATTTACAATTATCCTTTGAAACATTGAAGGACTATGCTTCTCAGTTAGGTAGTGATTGTTCATTTTTTATTCAAGATCATGCGATGATAGGTTTTGGCAAAGGCGAAATCATTGAGCAGATTGAAGTGAATCTTACAGGCTACTGGCTTGTTGTTGTCAAGCCAGCTATTCATATTTCTACACAGCAAGCATATGCATCTATATTCCCCCGAATTCCTACCGTCAAAATTAGAGAGATTGTTCATCAGCCGATAGAAACCTGGCGTAGTTTCCTAAAAAATGATTTTGAAGAATCCGTTTTTCGTAAACATGATGAAATCCGGGAAATCAAGAAACAATTTGAATTACGAGGAGCTTTGTTTGCAAGTATGAGCGGTTCCGGTTCAGCCGTTTATGCCCTTTTTGAAAAGCCAACTCATTTGAAAGGCCTTTTCGATGGAATGGATTATTGGGAGGGAGTACTTCTTTAAAATATCTACATCATAGATAAAATTCATCGTTCCGGAATTAATTTATCCGGAACGATGAACTAATAGGATAGAACCTATTCGACTTCTTTTTTCACTTCATCAACTTTGGAAATCTTTTCCTTGATCTTTTTCTCCATTTCTTCCATAAGTTCCGGATTATCTTCGATCAGTTGTTTAACAGAATCTCTGCCTTGTCCAAGTTTATTCCCATTGTATGAAAACCAGGAACCGGATTTTTGGATCACATTTAACTCAACGCCTAAATCGATAATCTCTCCTGATTTAGAAATTCCCCGTCCATACATAATATCGAACTCAACTACTTTAAAAGGAGGAGCGACTTTGTTTTTCACGACTTTGACTTTTACGCGATTGCCGGTAATGTTGTCTGCATCCTCTTTAATTTGTCCGATTCTGCGAATATCTAACCGAACAGAGGCATAAAATTTTAATGCATTACCGCCCGTAGTTGTTTCAGGATTACCAAAAACGATTCCTATTTTTTCACGCAATTGATTGATGAAAATACAGGCACATCCAGTTTTTGAAATAGTGCCCGTCAGTTTTCTTAATGCTTGCGACATCAAGCGTGCCTGCAATCCCATTTTACTTTCACCCATTTCGCCCTCTAGTTCAGCTTTTGGAACCAATGCTGCTACAGAGTCGATCACGATGATGTCAATCGCACCGGAACGAATCAAATGTTCTGCAATTTCTAGTGCCTGCTCGCCATTGTCTGGCTGTGAGATGAGTAGATTTTCAGTATCAATTCCAAGTTTCTCTGCATAGCTTTTGTCGAAAGCGTGCTCAGCATCAATAAATGCAGCCAAGCCACCTTTCTTTTGCGCTTCGGCAATGGCATGGAGTGTTAAAGTAGTTTTACCTGATGATTCTGGCCCATAAATTTCTGTCACTCTACCTCTTGGCAATCCACCAATTCCCAATGCGATATCTAACCCTAAGGAGCCGGTAGAGATCGCTGGGATATCACTTACTTTTTGATCATTCAGCATCATTACGGTGCCCTTGCCGTATGTTTTTTCCAGTTTATCGATTGTTAGCTGAAGTGCCTTCATTTTTTCTTTTGCATCGCTCATATTCGTTAGTAGTTGTTTTTTCGTTGCCTAATAGTTGAACCTTAAAATTACCACCTATTCTTTAACGGAAGGTAGCTTGATTGAAATGCTAAATTAGTTAGTATTTACTAAAAAACAAATCAAAGTTGATAAAGTACCAAAGAAGATCTCTAATCTAGCTTAATTTGCAGCATTATGATGAAGAAATTGATTTTGGGTGTTTTAGTAGGCTTGAGTGTTTTAATTGTCTGGAATTGGTCATTGATCTATTATGGCATTCGGCAAGGTCTTGGTCAGTTAGAAATAGTTTGGAATGCAAGACCAGTTAATGAATTCCTGGAAGATTCAACCTATCCCGATTCTCTAAAATCCAAACTCAGACTAATTGATGATGTTCGAAAATATGCGATTAACTCACTTGGCTTAAAGGATACCAAGAATTATAAAACTTTATACGATCAAAAGAATAAGGAGTTGATGTGGGTGGTTCAGGCTTGTGAACCATTTGAGCTAAAGCCAAAGCTTTGGCATTTCCCAATTGTGGGTGCGGTACCTTACAAGGGTTTTTTTACTAAATCCAAAGCGATAGAATTGAAGAAGGAGTTGGAGGCTGAAGGCTTGGATGTCAGCGTTCGTAATCCGGGAGGATGGTCTACGTTAGGTTGGTTCACCGATCCAATTTTAAGCGGGATGCTTGATCGTAGCGAAGGGGATTTAGCGAGTCTCATTATTCATGAGATGGTGCATGCTACAATTTTTGTCAAAGATGATGTGGACTTTAATGAAAACCTCGCTGATTTTATTGCCGATACAGCTGCCTATGATTTTTTAAAGTATCGATTTGGAGTAGAGTCGAAGGAATATTTGACTTACCTTCATCAAGATCAAGATTACAGAAAATATACCCGCCATATTTTACGTGGAACGCAATCATTGGATAGTTTATATCATTCAATGAAGGAGGAGGAGCTTTTTGCCACTAAGAAAAAGAAAAAGGAAGAGGTAATCTTTCGAATTATCTCCACGTTAGATACGCTTGATTTATTTGAAAGAAGAAATTCGGTGACCATGAAAAAGAGACTACCCAATAATACCTTCTTTATGTCCTATGTTTTATACAAGTCAAAACAACCTGCTTTTGAAAATGAATTGGATCTAAAATTCAAGGGTGACATTCGAGCGTATATTGTCTATTTGAGTGAACACTATCCATTTCTATAGTGTATCCTTACCGTTAAGTAATTGTTAAGTTCATAACAATGGTTTTTAATTGGCTTAATTTAGGTCTACTTTTAATGCGTAATAAAAAGCGTTGAATATGGCGAATAAGCCAACCCAAAAGGTGCTAGTGGTGGATGATGAGGAGTCTATTTTGGAACTGCTCAAGTATAATCTGGAGAAGCAAGGGTATGATGTACGTACAGCCGGGGAAGGTGCAGAAGCTGTGGAGATAGCAAAAAAATTTCACCCCGATTTAGTGCTGTTGGATATAATGATGCCGAAAATGGATGGAGTGGAAGCGTGCCGTCAAATTAGGGCAATGCCGGAATTAGTCAACACTTTTATTGTGTTTTTAACGGCACGCGCAGAAGAGTATTCAGAGATAGCCGCTTTTGATGGAGGTGCCGATGATTACATTTTGAAGCCAATAAAACCGCGTGCTTTGATGAGTCGCATTACTGCGATTTTCCGAAGAGACTCCAAGAAGAAGACCTCCTCTGCGCAAATTAAAATTGGAGAATTAGTTATTGATCGCACTAGCTATACCATCAAAATTAATAATCGAGAAATAAGTCTGCCAAAAAAAGAATTTGAATTACTATTCTTTCTAGCACAAAATCCCAACAAGGTTTTTAATCGCGAAGAACTTTTGCAGAATATATGGGGATCAGATGTGTATGTGCTCGCACGGACCGTTGATGTGCATATTCGTAAAGTGAGAGAAAAGATTGGTGAAGACTACATCACTACGGTTAAAGGAGTTGGGTATAAGTTTAATTTAGGATAGGTTATGCCATAACCCTCATTCGGTTTTAAGCCTTCTTATCAAATTTGTAATTTGCGTGCTTTTAGACTGCCAAAATGGTTTACAGTGCCCGAATCCTCGCTTTATTATTAGCCGCCTCTATTGCCATTGTCACCACTTTATTTCTTTCGTTGGTTGAACACGTAGATAGGAGTGCCCTTTTAGTTGCCGCCATCATCAGCTTTTCCGCTTCCTATTTATTAACGTTTGTTATACTTGAGTTTTTGATTTTTAGGGAGATCAACAAAATCTATAAGCTACTTGGTAAACTTCGTAAGAAGGAACTTTCCGGCATAGCGAAAGAAAAATCTGGCGCGCTTAACCCGCTTCAAAAAATAAATGATGAAATTTTCTCCTTTGCTGCACTGAAACAAAAGGAAATTGATGAGCTGAAGAAATTAGAAGCTTTTCGTAAAGAATTTATTGCGGATGTATCCCATGAACTGAAGACGCCCATTTTTGCAGCACAAGGGTTTGTTCATACGTTACTTGACGGAGCGGTCAATGATAAAAATGTACGCACTAAATTTTTAAAAAAAGCAGCAAAAAGTTTGGATGGATTAGACGACCTGGTGCAAGATCTGCTTACGCTTTCTCACCTGGAAACAGGAGACATCAAAATGCATTTTGAGCAAATGGATGTGCGCAAATTATGCGAGGAAGTAGTAGAGCTTTTTGAAGATAAAGCGGAAAAGAAAAATATTAAAGTTAAAGTGGTAGCTGATCAGTTATCCAAAATTTTTGTTTTTGCAGATGTAAAGCGCATCTCTCAAGTCATCACTAATTTAGTTTCCAATGCGATTAAATACAGCCTGGACGACAGCGAAGTGACTATTACTTTTGATGTTGGAAAAAAAAACGTGACGATCTTCATCACGGATACGGGGGAAGGAATTCCAGCCAACCATCTTCCGCGAATTTTTGAACGATTTTATAGAGTGGATAAAAGCAGGAGCAGAGAGAAAGGGGGAACAGGTCTTGGCCTCGCGATTGTAAAACATATTTTAGAGGGACATAATACGAAAGCAGAAGTACAAAGTTCTGTGGGCAAGGGATCCGTATTCAGCTTTAAATTGCCCAGAGCGAAAGGGGATGATATGGATTTGATGGATGCATCGTAGCTTTGCATCGTGAAATCTCCTAAATTCAATTTCAAAGAATCCATCTTATTCGAGAATCAAGACTATGTTTTGATCAACAAACCTCCATTTATTTCCACGTTAGAAGATCGTCACGATAGCCAACACATTTTAAGCGTAGCTAAAGAGTTTATAGCGGATGCACAAGTTTGCCATCGAATTGATAAGGATACTTCAGGCGTGCTGGCATTGGCTAAAAATCCAGCTGCCTATCGCCATCTGAGCATGCAATTTGAAAGTCGGGAGGTGTCTAAAACATATCATGCCGTGGTGGATGGCATTCATGCTTTTCAAGAGAAGTCTGTAGAAGCCTCTATTTTGAAGCTAAATGATGGCACTGTCAAAATTTCAAAAGATGGAAAGCCTGCGCTTACGTACTTCACAACCAAAGAGACTTACAAGAACCATACATTAGTTGAATGCCATCCCATTACGGGGCGCATGCATCAAATTCGTATTCATTTACGGCTTCTGAAGGCTCCAATTACGGGAGATGATGTGTATGGAGGCAAGCCTTTTTATGTTTCATCCATAAAAAGAGGGTTTAATCTTAAAAAGGAGACAGATGAGACGCCATTGATAAAAAGAATGGCTCTTCATGCATTTTCACTTGAATTCACACTATTAAACTGGGAAAAGGTAATAATTGAGGCTCCATACCCAAAAGATTTCCATGCATTGGTAAAACAATTAGGGGAAAACAAGAGATAAACAGCCTTGAATCTGCCGAAATCACAAAAATCAAAGAGTCTGGTGTTGGATATTCAGTTTCTTGAACCTACTTTTGTGTCCCTTTTTAAAAGGCAAATAGTTATTTAATTGGTTTAAAGCGAAAAAAGTGGATCACAATAGTTACAAAACCGTAAATGCCAATGATGCAACTGCTGATAAGCAATGGCATATCGTTGATGCAAAGGATCAAATCTTAGGTCGTGTGGCAAGTCAAATTGCCCGTGTCTTACGTGGCAAGCATAAAGCCAGCTACACCCCCAACACGGACATGGGCGACCATGTCATCGTGATCAATGCTGAAAAGGTAAAGATGACAGGGAAGAAATTAAACGATCGTTTCATGTTCTTCTATTCAGGCTTTCCCGGAGGTCAAAAGCAGGTATCTCCTCGCATGATGATTGAGAAACACCCAACTCGTTTGATGGAACATAGTGTGCGTGGCATGCTTCCTAAAAATACCATGGGGCGTCAATTATTCAGAAGTTTGCATGTATATGCAGGCACTGAACATCCTCACACAGCACAGCAACCTAAAGAATTAAAGTTTTAATACATGGAGATAATCAACACCATCGGTAGGAGAAAGACCTCAGTGGCCAGAGTTTATGTTAAGCCTGGAAACGGTCTAATTATAGTGAATGAAAGAGAATTGAAAGATTATTTCCCTTCAGAGATACTCCAGACGACTGTCAAACAAGCACTTACAATCTCTAAGTTAGAAGGCAGTTACGATGTAACGGTAAATGTAGAAGGCGGTGGTACCAAAGGTCAGGCAGAAGCAATCCGATTGGGAATTGCCCGCGCACTGGTTACCATTAACAATGAAAATCGTCCTGCTTTGAAAAAAGAAGGATTAATGACACGCGATTCTCGCATGGTTGAACGTAAGAAACCAGGGCGTAGTAAAGCAAGAAAGAAATTCCAATTCAGCAAGCGTTAATCTATAAGCATGGCAGAGAAAATAACAACACAGAGTTTGATGGATGCAGGTGTTCACTTTGGACACTTAACCAGAAAATGGAATCCTAAGATGGCGGAGTACATCTACATGGAGAACAATGGTATTCATATCATTGATTTGAACAAGACATTGAAGTGCTTGGAAGAGGCTACTTTTGCAATCAAGAATATTGTACGTTCAGGTCGCAAGATCATGTTCGTGGCAACAAAGAAGCAAGCCAAAGACATTATTCACCAGGAGGCGGTTCGGTTGAACATGCCTTTTGTGACGGAGCGTTGGTTAGGGGGGATGTTGACAAATTTTGCAACCATCCGAAAGTCATTAAAGAAATTGGCTCAGATCGATAAATTAATGAAAGATGAAGCTTTCAA
>JANPBK010000088.1:0-2695 GCA_031430395.1 Cyclobacteriaceae bacterium | reverse complement strand
GAAACATCAAAACGACCGTATAGATCCCAAAGCTGAGAAGCGCCACAAGCCGAAGGACCGCCATGAAGTTGACCGACAATTTGATTTTCTCCGTTGAAGAGGGGAGAACCAGATGAGCCTGGTTCAGTAACACCTACACTCCAATTGGCTTGCCAATGCGTATCTGGTTGAGTCGTTACACCGTTTGAAAAAGTGAATAGTGAGGAATTAACCACTTGGCTGTTTTTTGAAATTTTTTTTACATCACCACTTGGATGATGGATGCCTGCACCTATAGTTGGGATCGCACTCGATCTTGACCAACCTGCATAATTAATACCAATTGGTCTGTTATTCAATTCAAGTAGCGCAAAATCACTTTGCTGATTAGCTGCTCGAAGAGATGATCCGTTGAACGTTATATAGTTTGAACTTTCAACTCCAGAGGCACACGTTGTTGAGACGTATAGGAATCTAAATATCCAATTTGTAACCTGAGTACTTTCTGTTGATGATAAAGTCAAGCTATTGTCTTTGTCGAGATTATGAAAGGCTGTGAGAAAATAGGGTTTAAAGTCTTGAGCAGTATTATTTATTAGGGATCCAGTCCCAAACCTGGCATCCCCGTTATTGTCATGCATAAGTAACATGCCAACAGCTCGTGCTTCACTATGCCAACCAATACCCTCAGCACATTTTATGTCTTTTTCGCAAGTCTGTGACGCGCCACCAACATATATTCCATCTTTTTCAACGGAATCACCTCTATATCCTTGTACAATATTGGAAATATGCAGATCATTAATTTCTCCAAATTCACCATATGTGCTTAGTCTTAAGATAATTCTTTCTCCTTTAATCAAATCTGTCCAAAACACATTATTAAGAGCATTGTTTTCATAAGTCATTGGGCCATAAAGCATTGTTTTTTCAGCATTATAAATAATTAAAGAAGTTTTTTTATCGAGCGTGAAGCGATCAAATTTGAGATGTATATTTCTCGCGTTCTTGGAAAAAATTTTATAAACTAAATGCGTTGAGTCTCCTATTTTATAAATGGTTCCTTCACGCATTATATCAATACTCACATTATTACCTATACCAAATCTATATGGGCGAATGAAACCTCTGATCACTTCTATAGAATCTTCTACTAAAACTAACTTCATATTTAACTCGGGAATTATTTTATGAGTTCTTAATGATACTGAATTGGGTAGGCTGTGAATACCAAATCGAACTGATTCCTGAACTGGAAAAAATTGAGTTTGGATTTGACAAAAACTCTGAATGGAGTATTGAAAAGCTATTAATACAAAGAATAAAAGTCGGCTTTTCATATTTCCTATTTTGTGTCTAAGGTTGCTTAATTAATTTTAATCGCCCTATGCCAGACAAAAACAAGGTGTCCATATTTATTGAGTAGTCAGCTAATTTAGGAACAAGTGAAGCCAACTTGAGACCATAGTTAGAGTCACAGCACACCTTTGTGCATCCCTGCCAATCAATAGTTATTTTTCCTTTTTCTGGAATATCAAATATTCCGCTACAACTGTTCCGGTCAAGACTAATTCCCAAGCCATTTACTCTAGTAAAGTTGAAAATGTAGACTGCGTTTGCACTTTGCCAAGTGCTGGTTTCAGTCTCAGATATACAGATAACTTTCCATTTGCCTAATATGGAATCATAATTAATATTTGGCTCGCTTTCCCTACATTGTATTATTGTCAACGCAATTAGACTTAGTATTGGAACTCTCATACTTTTTTATTGAAGTTAATTAATTTAAGTATCTTCTACAACTTTTAAAGCTGACCTGGAAACATTTTTAAATTCGTATTGTCCCAATCGGCTAAAAAGATGAAATGGTAACGCGTGAGCAAATTTAAATCTTGATTCGCTCAGTCGTGTGATGCGAATTCGTCTTTTGCCGGGGATCTGAAGGTTGGCTCCTTCTCTTGCTTTGGTGTAGCGCGGAATTGGGGGTACGTAATTGTGCCAATGTACGAAGACAAATGCCCCGAGGTATTGCAATTAAATGCCGGATACCTACTCTTGCCACGGAAAAACGATGGTTAATCATGCTTATCAATTTATTCAAATTGACCTGCCAATTCATAACCATCAATTACTTAACCCCAATGGCAATAGCGGAACGCTAATTTGCTATATCTATCTCTTTTGATTCAGCATTAAATTGTAAATTTGCCCGAATGATTTTTCAGTATCCCTCTTTTCTTTGGGCGCTTGGCGCACTGGCAATTCCAATCCTCATTCACCTCTTTAATTTTCGAAAGACTACCCGAATTTATTTCTCGAATACCCGATTTCTTAGGCAAGTAAAGCAAGAGACGACCCAAAAGCGTAAATTAAAGCAGTACCTGGTGCTGGCTTCGCGCTTGTTATTTTTATTTTTTTTAGTGCTGGCTTTTGCCCAGCCTTTTCTGCCAGCAGCAGATCCAATTAGTAATCAAAAAAATATTTCTATTTATTTAGATAATTCCATGAGCATGTCTGCTCCGGTAGGCGAAAAAACGCGTGCGTTAGATGACGGCATTCAACGGGTGACAGAAATTACCAGTATTTTTCCTTCCGATGCACGTTATCAATTCATCACCAATGATTTTGCGCCATTCTCCAACTCGTTCAAGACAAAATTGGAGGTGCAGGATTACTTGTCCCAATTACGATTGTCGCCTATTAGTAGAACGGCATC
>JANPBK010000087.1:0-17414 GCA_031430395.1 Cyclobacteriaceae bacterium | reverse complement strand
TACCATCGCCATCGAGATCTTTGATTGCATATACTTTATCTTCACTGCGATTGCCCACAAATAAAGTCCCGCTCGAAGATAAAGCCATAGTCCTGGCATCCTCAACTTCTGCATAGACACTAATGGAAAAATTCTTTGGTAACTTGATCAACGCTAATGGAAGTTTAGCGCTTGCCTCTGTAATTGCCGGAAAGCTATTATCCGAAGCCGATGAATCCGTTGAACGGGTTTCCTTGGATGAATGATTACAACACAATACGACTGCTAGTAAACTAAGGAACAAAGTTGATTTAGGTAAGCTGATTTTTTTCATTTCAATTGAATTTACATTTTAGTACAAAGAAAACGTTGCTTTCTATCCTTACTTTAAAGAAGTTGATGAAAGGTATTAAAAATATCCTTTATGCCATAGGCTAAGTAAGTCCATGCTCATCGCCACCGCTACATGCAGCATAGCCCCTAACCAAATGGAATTGGTTTTATAACTCATTAGACCCAGAAAAATTCCAGCAAAAATTGACCCGATGCATTCAGGCATCGGCTTCGTAAAGTGGATCATGCAATAAGGCACAATCATGACGAAAACAGCATAAATGCCAAAATGTTCTTTAAGGCCCTGCACCATAAAGCCCCGGAAGAAAAATTCTAACGCAAAGAATTGTAGGATATAAAATAATTCCCAAGTCACTAAATAAGGGAAAAAGTCAGCTTCGTTCAATGGAACAAAAAAAGGATAGGTGTATTGAAAAATAGCAGAATATGAAACCCATACCACAATCGGCAGAATGAGGATAAATGCGATTATATAAATTCTTGCATAAGAAAACAGACCCTGTACTTTCAAGCCATATTTAGAGAGCTTCTCTTTGAAGACGAACTTGATCAATAGAACAGGCACCAAAAAGTAAAAAAGAATGGTATGCATTGACCAGTACAGCAATTGCCAAAATTGACGATTGTCACTCTCATACAAATCATAATGAATGATCTTATATAAATCAGCTTTTCCAAGGATGTTGAAAATTCGCTCAAATAATTCAATTTGATAATACGGTGAAAAAAAGTGGATGCATGCCAAACAAAAGGCAGTCGAACACAAAATCAATACTGGTTTCCATGCGATCTCTTTGATTTCCTGAAGGGAATACGGAAAAAATTTCATGTTCATGTGGTATACAAACTAACAAATGTAAGACTTAACACACGACCTAATATTCGACATCTGATATTCTCTAAAATGGAATTATCTTTACAGGAATTTTATCTAAAATGATCTCCATTTCAAACATCTCCTATTTCATTGGGGGCCGTGCATTATACCAAAATGCCTCCATGTTCATAAAGCCAGACGATAAAATCGGCCTAATTGGCTTAAATGGCCGGGGTAAATCAACTCTTCTAAAAATCATCGATGGAGAATTAAAGATCGATGCAGGGTCCATTAGCAAGGCAAAAGACTGTACAATTGGTTTTCTTAACCAAGACCTCCTCTCCTACCAGACAGATGATGCAATTCTAACCGTGGCCATGGGTGCCTTCAAAGAAGCGGTAGACACGCAGAGACAGTTAGAAAAAGTACTTCATCAATTAGAAACTGAGTACTCTGATGACTTAGTAGACAAACTCACTCGCCTCCAGGAAAAATTTGAGCACTTGGATGGCTATACCATGCAATCGAAAGCGGAAGAAGTATTAGAAGGGATTGGATTTACTACCAAAGATCTTCATCGACCCTTGCGCGAATTCTCAGGAGGTTGGCGAATGCGTGTAATGTTGGCTAAATTACTTTTGGAAAAACCTTCCTGCCTCATGCTAGATGAGCCAACCAATCACTTGGATCTTCCATCTATCGAATGGGTGGAAAACTATCTACGCAATTATGAAGGCGCGGTGATCATTGTATCGCATGATCGCACCTTCTTAGATAATGTAATCACCAAAACAGTGGATGTGACGCAAGAACAGTTAATTACCTATGAAGGCAATTACACCTACTACTTGCAAGAGAAAGAAATGCGTGAAGAGATACAGCAAGGCGCATTTGAAAACCAACAAGCTAAAATCAGGCAAACAGAGCGATTTATTGAACGCTTTCGCGCGAAGGCAACAAAATCAAAACAAGTACAATCTCGTGTGAAAGCGCTAGACAGAATGGATTTGGTGGAAGAAGTGGTAAGTGATAATGCTGCTGTGAACTTTCGTTTCACTTTCAAACAGCCGTCAGGCAGGCAAGTAGTGACGTTGAAAGACGTCTCTAAATCTTATGGGCCATTGGACATACTTAAGGGAACAACCGCAATGGTTGAACGGGGAGATAAGATTGCCTTAATAGGCGCCAATGGAAAAGGGAAATCTACCTTGCTTCGTATCATTGCCAACGATGAACCTGTACAAGGTGAACGAACCATTGGGTACAATGTGATTTACGGCTTCTATGCCCAGCATCAATTAGAATCGCTTCATGTCGATAGTGAGATATTGGATGAACTGAAACATGCTGGAAGCGGTAAGACAGAGCAAGAGCTTCGTAATGTGCTAGGCTGCTTTCTGTTTTCTGACGATGATGTGTTTAAAAAAATAAAGGTACTATCCGGTGGCGAAAAATCCAGAGTAGCATTGGCCAAAACACTGATTTCAGAAGCCAACTTCTTATTACTAGATGAGCCTACCAACCATTTGGATTTTATCTCGGAGAATATTTTGATCCAAGCCTTGCAACAATATCAAGGTAGCTTTGTGGTGGTATCTCATAATCGGCATTTTGTTAGTCAAGTAGCCAATAAAATCTGGTATATTGAAAACCATGAGATTAAAGAATACCTGGGCACTTATGAAGAATATGAATACTGGAGAAAGAAAAATGAAGCTGCAGCTCAACCATCTGTTCCCGTGAAAAAAAAGGAATCAAAACCTCAACCTAAGCAAACAAGTTCAATAAACCCTAACTCAAAAAAAATCAATGAGTTGAACCGGGAATTAAAAAAAGTGGAGGATTCCATTCATAAAATACAAGTAGAAAAAGAAGGAATAGAAATTGAAATGGCAAAACCTGAAGTATTCTCTAATTTTGAAAAACTAAACGAATGCCAGCAGTTGTTTGAAAGCGCAGATTTTAAATTAGAAGAAGAAAATAAAAAATGGGAATCCATTGCATTGGAGATTGAAGAGCTCGAAGGCAAATAAATTATCTGTGCGCCTATGTAAATTGAAATTTATTACTATCATCAAATAATCTAAGTTCCAATTCACAGAAAACAAACCTATAAGGAGGCAATAATAGATCCGATAGGAGATCTAGAAAATATATCTAAATCGAAAGCCCAAATCCCAAACCATTGGATTGAGTGTAGAGCCTGTGGTTGACTTCAAAACCGAATTGAAACTATACCTAAAGCCAGGCACCAAAGAAACGCGATAATGCTTTGTCACTTTGTAGCTAAGTTCAGTACCTACTACTCCTGACCAATTCAAGGTTTGAAAAGCTGAATTGTCACCTGCCGAGTCTCTATAACTAGATAATCGACCACTGGCATCTGCTAACGTGCTCCTTATAAATAAATCTGCGGATACACCTGCATTGACTTGTATGCTTGCTTTCCGATCAATAATCAAATAGCCGGCTTGAAATGGGACTGAAACGAATTCATTGATGTTATTAATAGTATAGGGAGAAGTGGTAGCAATGTTACTGGATCGACCAGCCAAATCCGCCACAAATGCAATAGATTGATTACTCGCATCCAACACTGCAATATTTGAATTGTAAGCGATAGATTGATTCATATAATTGACACCACTCATGACCAACCAATGTTTAGCTATTCTCTTTCCTAAAATCACACCAAATGAAAAGGAAGTACCAATAGTAGCTCGCGTACTGGATGGCGCCACACTCAATGCCGCATTGGTTTGGCTTTGAAAAGCCTGAGAGGCAAAAGGAGACGTTGTTGTTTGTGGATCATAACTACCTGCTGAACCACCTACAGAGGCCCACCATCCTTCATTAATTTTATCCATTTTAGACTCACTCATTACCTCGGTTTTCTTAGTGGTATTTCTGATTCCTGCGATCTCTTGAATTGGTGATCCTGAGAGTGCAAGCTCCGTAACTGGCCAATTAGCGTTATGTGCGAGCATAAACCTTTCATCCGAAACTACTCTCTTGCTATTTCCGATTCTGTTTTTTGTAAAAATTGAGTCAGATGCTTGAGTGTTGTAACGTGTAAGCAATCCGGAAGAAAAAATCGCTCCCATTTGATCTTTAGGGTTCACCATCTTTTCACTTCCAGGATATTCCTTTCTCTTATAAATACTACTCGTCTTATTGATAGCGTCAGTAGTCTTTCCCCTTATATTATTCGTCCCATCTGTTTTAGCGCTAGCACGATCAAGTAATGAGGTCTTTTTTTCTCCATTCAATTTCTGAATCGATGTTCTATCCAGTTCTAGGTTTTGAATGCCTTTATCTTTTGATATCCTTTCAATCGAATTTCCCGATTTCAGGGGAGCATTATAAGTATACCAGACACCGAAACTTCCAACGCCCACAGCGAAAATAACGGCTGCTGCTGCCATTCGCTGATAATAAACAACTTGTTTCTTCATCTGACCACTTTCATCATGCGAAAGCTGCAAATCAATTGAAGTCCAAAGAGAAGATGCCGGAACTACTTCTGCGTGCGCGAAGGCTTCTTTCCATTCTTCTTCATATGTTGGATGAACCTTACTTTTCATTAACTGAATGTATTATCTTTTTTGACTCTCTGGACGTACTAAATCTTAATCAATTATTATTAATAGCTTTATTAGATACTATTTCATATCTCCTTTTCTCTAACTCCAATTTGCTCCGTAACAAACATTTAGCTCTGTTATACTGTGACTTAGATGTACCCTCACTGATATTTAACATATCCCCTATTTCTTTGTGACCAAAGCCCTCAATGGCAAATAAGTTGAATACCATTCTACACCCGTCTGGTAGTGACTGAACCATGTTAATTAAATCTGATACGTGAAAAGCGGACAACCCAATCTCACCTTCATCACTAATTACTAAATCGCTGGCATCAACCATAGGCGTTAAATACAATTTTTGCCGCTGCAAATTCAATGCAGTATTAATCATGATTCTGGTTATCCATGTGCTCAACTGAGCCTCCCCTCGAAATGCCTTTATGTTTGTAAAAACCTTCATAAAACCTTCTTGCAAAATATCTTCTGCCTCTGGAGAAGACTTGGCATAGCGTTGGCAGGTTACCATCATTTTTCGGCAATACAGTTCATACAAAGCTTTTTGTGCAGCTCTGTCCCCTTTGGCACAGCCTTCAATAAGCTCTTTTTCGCTTAACATGAACCCTATATGTCGCTTAGACACGCTTTAAAATCGATTCGTTGGAATACAAATTGAATTAATTATTCGTTTAGTTTTGAACTTATGTTAGAACAAAAAGTAATCCTGTGGGCGGCCTTTCGGGCTATTCGCTCATACTCTTCACTCCAACGCACCCCACAGCGCCTCGTTGCGGGGTATCCGCTGCTATCCCGGGCCGATGTTAGGTACTTCTCTATTCAATTTATACTTTTCTTCTTTCTGTTTAATTTATCTGCTTCATTAGTTGCGCAAAAAAAACTTAGCTATTCCGATAAAATATATGAAGGCCAAATTAAAACGGTGCAACTCTATCCTAACGTAGGCGGATCCAGGGATTACTTACAACCTTCAGCTACCTCCCTTCAACAACAAATCCTTGTTTTAGAATTTGATGATCTACAAGATCACCGAGATAATTATTATGTCAAACTCATTCATTGTAATTATAACTGGGAAAAATCCGGCCTTATGGATTTAGATTTTTTAGAAAATTATAATGAAAATCCCATCACTGATTATGCTTTCTCCATCAATACCCATACGCGGTATATTCATTTTCGATATCAGGTACAACCTGTAACAATACCGGGTAACTACCTATTGATTGTTTACCGCGATGATCCTTCTGACCTTATTCTTTCCAAGCGAATGATGATCTTCAATAACCAAATTGGTCTTTCCAAAGACAATCGATTTATTGGGTCTGGCACATTAGAAAGAGGCAAGCAACAATTCAATTTTGATCTGGATTATTCCAATATCGAAATACTTAATCCATTGGAAAGTGTTCACGTTACGATTCGACAAAATCAACGATGGGACAATGCAAAGTTGAATTTACAACCAAGTTTTATTCGTGATAATACCAGTCAATTGGAATACCGGTTTTTAGATTCTGATAAACAATTTGATGGTGGAAATGAATTTCGCTTTGTTGATTTCAGGTCCCTCAACTACCCGGGACAGAATACAGGGAAAATAAATCGAGCAGTTAAACCATATGAGCTCTATGTGGCAATAGACAAGCCAAGAAGTGCTGATGTTTATTCGCAATACCCGGATTTAGATGGCAATTACCTGATTCAAAACCTGGATGTAGGAGAAGCTCAACTTACCGGAAATTATTTATATGTCAATTTCATGTTAAACACAAATCAGTATATAGAAGAGAATATCTACGTAGTTGGCGCGTTCAATAATTACCAACGCACCCTAGAAAATAAAATGACCTATAACTCCGGTGGGTTCTATGAATCACGGCAATATCTGAAACAAGGTTTGTACAATTACCAATATGAGGTTGATTCGAAGACTTCAACACCAACTTCCGTTGAGGGGAGTCACTTTGAAACTGAAAATATGTATGAAATACTGATTTACAACCGGCCATTCCGTCCTAATGCCGATCTTTTGCTGGGTTATTATTTAATCCCTATTAACCCGCGCTAAGCATAGGTCGCTTCTAAACTTTCTTCACGCTTATGTGAATTAGCTCCAGCTACATCTAGCATACCAAAGCCCTTATGGGAAAAATAGCCTAACCCATTCTCATAAATAAATTGCTGAACAAGTTGGGGTGCATAAAGAGTAAAGGGAAAGGTATAGCCCCGTACTTCATATTTCACATCGGCATCATAAAGTGGGTAAATGCGTGCAAATTTTTTGTGCGAAGATTGAATGCGGTCGATGTATTCTTTATCGGCAACCAATTGAAATTTATAGAATTCTGCCATCTGTTGTTCCGTAAACTTTCCACTGAGCGTCATCCGTTCAATGGTATTATCGTAGAGAAGGTCAGAAAACTCATCCGTATCAGGGGCGATAAAACGTTTGCTACTCTCATCATTAAAAGATGACGGCAACAATACAATTGGTGAAATACATAGAAATTTAACCGAGTCATTAATAGTGACCGGTTCTTCCAGTTCGGTTGCTTCTGGCACCAAGAGCAAATTACCAATCATCAATTCCTTCTGTGCAAATAAGACAGAAATGAAATAATCCATAAATGATTTATCTGAAGACGAAAAGACTAAGGTCACTCTGGAAGAATAGAAGTGCAATCCTTTTCTACTGATCTTAATTTGTCCTTTTAAACCCGAAAAGTTGTATTGAGAATAAGAATAGAATTCACTCTTCTTTCCTAACATAATCAATCCCTTGATGGTTTGCGCCAACAGAAACTGATGATGAAAGGGTACATATGCACCCCGATTCTTTAAGGAAAAAACAATTCTTGTTCTCACTTGATTTAGTCTAAAAAATAGTCCTGTACTATGATTCCGCACAAAAAAATTCTACAGCGGTAAGCTAAAGTACTACAAATCAAGCATATCGGTAAGCCCTTGTAAGGAATTTTCAAACATTGAAGCGGAAATGCATTACATCCCCATCCTCAACGGTGTAATCTTTGCCTTCAACAGCCAATTTTCCAGCTTCTCTGCATCCAGCTTCTGTCTTAAATCTTTGATAATCAGGTATTTTGATAACTTCTGCACGAATAAAGCCTTTTTCAAAGTCAGTATGAATAACCCCGGCTGCCTGTGGAGCCTTCCATCCCTTATGTATGGTCCATGCTCTAACTTCCTTAACCCCTGCCGTGAAATAGGTAATTAGATCTAACAAATCATAGGCTGCTTTAATCAAACGACTTAACCCTGATTCCGTCAATCCATATTCATCCAAAAACACTTTACGATCATCTTCACTCTCTAATTCTGCTATTTGTGCCTCTATTGCTGCACATACCATCACTACTTCTGCCCCTTCTTCCTTTACTAATTTTCTCAAGGCTTCCACATAGGCATTCCCTGTATGTATTGATTTTTCATCCACGTTTGCCACGTATATAACAGGCTTATCCGTAAGTAATAATAAGTCTTCTATAGCTTTTTTGTCTTCCGCATCGAGTTGTAAACTCCGTGCATTCTTGCCAGCAAGTAAAGTTTCCTTATAGGCTACCAGGGTTGCCAACTCTTTTTTTGCTTTTGAATCACCACTTTTGGCCGTACGCTCTACTTTATTAATTTTCTTCTCTACAGATTCCAAATCTTTAAGTTGTAGTTCGGTATCGATGATTTCCTTATCAGAAATCGGATCTACTTTTCCTCCAACATGGATGATATTATCATTATCAAAGCAGCGGACTACATGCGCAATCGCATCCACTTCTCGAATATTAGCTAAAAATTGGTTGCCTAATCCTTCCCCTTTACTTGCCCCTTTTACCAAACCTGCAATATCAACGAACTCAAAAGTGGTTGGCAGAACACGTTGCGGAACAACCAGTTCCTCTAAAATTATTAATCTAGGATCGGGCACGGATATCACGCCAACATTTGGCTCGATGGTACAAAAGGGGAAATTAGCCGCTTCCGCCTTGTTATTTGAAATCGCATTGAATAAAGTTGATTTACCAACGTTGGGCAGCCCAACAATCCCACACTTAAGACCCATTACTGATTTTATTAAATAGGGCGCAAAGATATGAGTTTTGTCAGTTGCTACAAACTTCCTGCAATGCACACCACTTGGATCATCTGCTGAGAAAAAATGTATTATAAGAGTTATTGAATGAATCCAACGATCGTTGGCGAATCAGAAAGCAAACTAATGAACCGGAAAACTAGTACTTACCCGAAAGCTCTCAATTAAATAGCCCAGTCCTGCAAAAAAATGAACAAGAAAAAGCCTCAGTTTTCACTGAGGCCTTATCCAATCTAGGTATAGGTAAAATCTTTAATCCCACTTCAACTCTGAATCCACAGAAGCAGGCTTTGTCTCCTCAATTGCCACCACATTTGATTCTCTTTCCTCTCGTGCATGATCAAATGAATCAAAATCCACTTCTGGTAATAACTCCGTCTTAACATGGTTAACAGTATTATTAAGTGCTTCCATAAACTTGTTAAAATCCTCTTTATAAAGGAATATTTTGTGCTTTTCGTAAGTAAAACCTTCATCATCCTTATTAAAGCGCTTTTTACTTTCAGTGATGGTCAGGTAATAATCATTGGAACGAGTTGACTTTACATCAAAAAAATAAGTGCGTTTACCAGCTTTTACTTTCTCAGAATAAATCTCATCACGGCCGTTATTCTTGTTCTCTTCCACAGAATATAAGGTTTAGGTTAGGGTTTTAGGTCAAAAGGTCAAATCGAAGGTAGTATTTTAATAATTTAATGCAAACAGAACACTGTATTTTTAGTCTTGATTACGTTTATTTATGCCCGAATGAAATCTACTTTTGAACAAACCCACCAATCTGGAAGTTTAGAATTGTTGGCAAAGCAGTTGGTGGAAGGCTTCATCACCGGACTGCATAAATCGCCCTATCATGGATTTTCGGTGGAGTTTGCCGAACATCGTCTGTATAACGAAGGGCAGAGTATCAGATATATCGATTGGAAGGTATTTGCGCGCACAGACAGGCTATACACTAAACAATATGAAGAGGAGACCAACCTTCGTTGTTTAATTGTTCTAGATTGTTCCTCCTCCATGTACTACCCCAAGGATTCGTTGGGCAAAATTCGATTCAGTATCTATGCTGCATCTGCACTTGCCTATTTACTTCATAAACAACGCGATGCGGTAGGGCTTAGTCTTTTTACTGATTCAATTGAAGAATTAACTCCTATAAAATCATCTTCAACGAGTCTTAATAAGCTTTTTACGCTGTTGGACACAAAACTAAAGCCAGAGAAAGAAGAGCAGAAAAAAACAAATGTGGTGAGTGTATTGCACGAGATTGCAGAGAAGATTCATAAGCGCTCTCTTGTGATAATCTTTAGCGATATGTTTGATGGTGGCGAAAGTCATGAGGAGATATTTAAAGCACTGCAACATCTGAAACACAATAAACACGAAGTACTTTTATTCCATGTTACAGATCATGAGACTGAACTGAATTTCACCTTCCCCGAACGGCCGTATGAATTCATTGATCTAGAGAGTGGGGAGAAACTGAAACTGAATCCTTCTGAGGTCAAAGAAAAATTTGAATTGCAGCTTACACAACTCCACGCTCAATTAAAATTAAAATGCAATCAATTAAAAATTGATTTTATTTCAGTCAATTCACAGAGCGGTTACAACGAAGTATTGCAGGCATACTTGATTAAGAGGGGTAAAATGAAATAAGTAATTTACCCAGTTCCAATTTTCAATACTTCTGATAAAAGTTCCCCTCAATACGAAGGCGAGATACATAGAAATGTAAGCCTTCCATCATCTTGTGGCCGGTCATGTATGAACATTGTCTTATTGAAGATTACGCTTGCAATTGCTCGTTATGCAAAAAGGATTTTCTAGCCATCAGAACATCTTTTGATTCAACATGATCTGGATCTGGAACACAGCAATCTACCGGGCATACTGCTGCACATTGTGGCTCCTCATGGAATCCGGTGCACTCCGTGCATTTTCCTGAAACAATATAATAAAATTCATCAGACACAGGCGCCTGATCCTGCTTCGCATCGGCCGTACTCCCATCATCCAATTTCACTTCTGATAATGCAGTTCCGCCTGCCCATGTCCACTCCCGTCCGCCTTCATAAATGGCAGTGTTGGGGCATTCTGGTTCACAAGCGCCACAATTAATGCATTCATCTGTTATCTTTATAGCCATAAAAGCTGTATTTCTGTTTAAATAATGGATAGTAGCTGCAAAAATACAGCCCAATCATCAATAGTCAAAACAACCAAAGTCACCCAAAAGTTTGATAATGAATTTAGATGAAAGAATTAGGGCATTTGTACAGTTAAAAGCAACCATAGAGAACTTAACTAACGCTGAAAAATCAAGCTTGTACGAACACAGCGCTCTAGCAAACCCTTGGTTTACAACAGAAAATACCGATCGAGCAATACGAGGTATTGCTCAATTCTTATCTGAAGAATCTCTCTTAGCATGGACAAGTGGATACCATTTGAATATTGCTCCATCAAAAAAAATCGGGGTAGCAATGGCCGGAAATATTCCGTTAGTTGGATTTCACGATTTACTATGTGTTTTAATTGCAGGGCATACTTTAGTAGCAAAACTTAGTTCCCAGGATACTGTACTTATGAATTTTATGCTTGAGCAACTTAAGCGAATAGACACTCGCTTCGTTGACAAGATTTTTTTGGAAGAACGGCTCAAAAATATTGACGCTCTCATCGCCACCGGAAGCGATAATACGTCTCGATATTTTGAGTATTATTTTAGAAATATTCCACACATCATTCGCAAAAATAGAACTTCCTGTGCAGTCATTGTGGGTGAAGAGCCGTCCGATGAAATATCAAAATTGGGAGTTGATATCTTTAGCTACTTTGGAATGGGCTGCAGAAACGTATCAAAATTATTTATTCCCGAGGGATATAACTTAAGTTCATTATTAACTACTTGGGAAGTTCATAGAGCAATAGTGAATCATCATAAATATGCTAATAACTATGACTATCAAAAATGTCTTTTGCTCATGAACCAAACCCCCTTTTATGATGCGGGACATGCGTTATTAGTAGAAAACGTAAATCTGGTCTCTCCCATTTCTGTTATCTATTATGAATATTACGAAAGTCTTGAAGGACTAAAGGCAAAACTTCAATTACAGAAAGATAAGATTCAATGTGTAGTTTCAGCTCAAGGTTGGTATCCAAATAGCATTCCATTTGGACAGGCTCAATTTCCTGCAGTCTCCGAATTCGCAGACAACATTGACACTCTGAAATTTCTAGAAAATATATAGTTACTACCTTCCTCTAATGATTTCAACCCAGCCAGTGAATGTATTACCACCAGCACTAATTCTATAAAAGTATATACCATCCGCATTATTCCCTCCATTCCAGTCATTATTGTAACTCGAAGAGGAGAACACTTCAGCACCCCAACGATTTGAAATAGCTACTTGCGAATTTGCTGGAAGATTACGAATAAAGAACTCATCATTGGCACCATCATTATTAGGTGTAAACACATTCGGTATAAAAATATTGGCATCAACCTTTATTTCAATATCCTCATATACCTTTTCGCAACCCAATGCATCAATTAACTTTAGCTGGTACAATCCTGCGTATAAATTTTTAGCCTCGTACTCCATTTTTAAAGTTTGCGCATTCCGTGTAGGCGTGCCTGCCGGATTTAACAGATATGTCTGCCCTGAAATGTAGGGGGTCTTTAACTCCAACTTTATCTGATATGGTTCTTGCTGACTTTCTTTGATGCCTATCAACATTTTACCGGTAGGCAGATCGGGCAATGATATTCTTTTAGTTACATATAAGGTATCCAGCGAGCCTGTAGGTCCCAACACAACAAAGTCCTTATAAAGAGTTGTTATTGGATTGACGCAACCTGTAGCGACAGATTGATCTTGGAATAATCTAATCTTGTAATTACCCTGATCTAACCCGGTTAAATTAACTGTGCCTGTTGCCTGCAATTGATTAATTGGATTAGCCGGTGTTACCGCAGCAGCCGAAACTATATTCCCATTCTTATCCAAGATTTCATAATTATAATCAACCAGCGAAGAACCTTTAATTGATGTAATCGCTACACCTCCCTTGTTTTCAAAACATGAAATATTGATAGGAGATAAAGCAAAATCCACTTCATCAGGTCCACCATTAATCACTAAAGGCAATAAGTTCTTTGTGGGGCATGCTGCACCGGCAGGAGTCATCGAAATGTAATAAGATCCTTTTTTCAAAGCACCGAAAGGAACAATAGCATTGCCTGCTGATACTATATTCTGTAATGAAGCGGGTGGATTAATTGGATCAGTCGTAATTCCAACTTGAAAAGTTCCTGATGATGTAATCGTTAATAGGATAATTCCATTTAGACCATTCGAAGTGCAATCTGGATTGGTTATCGAAGTAGTGAAATTAACCAATCCTGGAAATCCAATAGTGGTAGCAAAGTCAAACCTGCAATTTTTGCTATCGATCACTGTGAAAACGTAATTCCCATTCGACTTCCCGGCTAAAGTATTATTGGCTGGTAAGGCTATGGCGACTCCATCCAATTCAAAACTATAAGGTCCCACGCCTCCGGAAATAGCTCCAACTAAAATACTCCCATCATTGTTACTACACGTTGCATCCGTAGGAGTTAATGTGGTAACTACCGGAGGATTGGCATCTTGTATGGTAATGGTTACAGATGAAAAACATAGATCAGTTGCATTTCTTCTTACACTTATCACTCGTTGAAAAGAAGGCGATATTCCCGCAGGTATTCCATTTATCTGACTTCCTGCTACAAAGTTTGTCCAGTTTGTTGAAACTAAGGCATCTAATCCATCATGAATCCACTGAAGTGGATTACCCGTTTCACCAGGAACGTCCAATTGTATTGAGCCTGTAGACGAACCTGCGCACTGGGGAGCGATTATATTTGAAGCAACTGGAGTACCTACCGTTCCTGATTGATCAATAGTCACTTGCCCGGCTTTAATACAACTAGGGTCTCCATATTCTATTGAATAGTTATATGCACCTGTTGGTAAGGCTGGGAAGACAGGATCATTAAAGTTGGTCCTTGCAATCGCTGCATTTGTAATGGATATTCCTGTAATCGTAATTTTTACACCTGTATTGTTGACAGCTGGAACAGCTGGAGTAATATTAAAATTGATAGAGCCATTCGAAAGTGTGCAAGTAGCAGGTGAAGGGACAGGTGTAATTACTACGGTAGCGCAACTTCCTCCTGAACATAAGGGATCAGATGCCAAAAGAACACTCACTGAAACAATTGTAGTGAGCTGATTAGTGCAAGAGCCGCCTGCTGTAGCAAAAACATTAAAACTCTTGTTTGCAACTAAATTCCCCGTAGTTAAATTAATTGATGCGCCTGTACCAAGTACGGCTACTCCTACTAAACTATTGTTAGAGTTATCGCGCAATTGGTAACTCACACCAAGTTCAGAATTAGCTACCTGAATATTTGTAGCACTCCCTGTACAAACCGCTGCATTTTGTGCAGTAATCGCTAAAGCCACGTTTGGATTAGCATTCACTAAAACCACTGGCAAGTTCGTCATTTCAATCGAGCAAGCTACATTTGATGCCAGTACATTAAATGTTGTTGTCAAGGCTAGATTACCTGTCGGCAAATTGATCGTTCCGCCTGTTCCATTCACCACAGCACCAATGAGTGCATCCGTTAAGTCATTACGCAATTGATAAGTAACAGCGAGTTCAGAATTAGCTATTTGAATATTAGTTGCTGATCCAGCACAAATTCCAGCCAATAGGGGAGTAATCGTCAAACCAGTATTGAGTGCACCTCCAACATTAATTGTTACCGTCCCCGTCAATTGCGCTGCAATACATACGCCACTAGAGGCTAGTATATTAAATGTTGATGTCGCAACTAATGGACCCGTTGTCAAATTAATAACTCCTCCAGTGCCAATAACGGCACCGCCAACATTTACATTCAAAGCATCACGCAATTGATAGCTCACACCAACTTCCGATCCGGAAACAGTGATCGAGCTAATTCCACCAGAACAAACTGGACTCAAGGAAGCTGCAGTCGCTAAAGCTAAATTCGGATTTACATCTACATTAACAGTAGCCAATGATGTTAGTTGTATCGAACACGTCCCATTGGACGCTAAAATATTTACTGTAAGTGTTGATACTAAATTTCCAGTTGGCAGATTTATAGTAGCTCCTGTCCCAGCTACCACCGCTCCAATATTTATACTTGTAACATTGTCTCGAAGCTGATAATTGACTCCTATTTCTGAACTTGTGATTTGAATATTTGTTCCCGATCCACTGCACACAGTTGGATTTTGTGGACTAGCTGTCAGTCCTGCATTGATTGATCCCGCAACTGTAATTGTAACTAAGTTAGTCAATTGGACAGCTGCACAGCCCGGACCTCCAGTTGCTAATACATTAAATGTTGTTGTAGCAAGCATAACTCCGGTGGGTAAAGTAATTATTGCTCCAGTGCCAACGATGGCGGCTCCTATAGGATTGTTAGTTAAGTTGTCCCTTAACTGATATGTTACTCCGAGCTCAGAACCAGTTACTGTTATTGAAGATGAACCTCCTGAACACAAGGGATCAATTGTTGCAGCAACAACAAGTGCAGCATTTGGATTAATTCCTACTATAACTGCTGCTGTACTTATCATTTGAACTGAGCAAGTACCATTAGAGGCAAGTATATTGAAAGTGGTATTTGCATTGAGATTACCAGTAGGAAGATTAATAGTAGCACCTGTTCCAGGTACTACTGCTCCTATATTAGCGTTGGTAGCATTATCTCTTAATTGATAGTTCACACCAACTTCAGAGGCAGCTACCTGAATGTTTGTAGCTGTCCCAGAACATATGGTGGCGGCTTGAGGTGTTAGAATCAATCCTGAATTGATAGAACCTGCGACCGTTATTGTTGCAGTATTATTTAACTGAAGCGGAGTACAAACTCCTCTTGTTGCTAGAATATTGAAAGTGGTTGTTACGTTGAGCACGCCAGTAGGGAAATTTAGAGTAGCGCCATTTCCTACAATTGGAACACCAACTGCTATTACTCCATTTCTAAGTTGATAACTTACTCCATTTTCCGAGTTTGCTACATCAACTGTTGTATTACCCCCATTACAAAGTGGGGTTACCGCTGCACTCACTGCAAGAGCCACATTAGGAGATAAATCAACACTTACCAATACTGATGAACCCAAATTGGTCCCTATACAATTTAGATCTGATACAGAAACTATTGAATAAGTTGTATTTAGCAATGGTGAAACAGGTAGTGTGAATGTGTTAAAGTTTGAAATAATATTGGCCGAGGTGATAATGCCATCAGTATATTTAAATGTCCAAGGTGATGTTCCTGTAAATGTAACTGTCAAATTAGCTGAAGATCCTGAACAAATGGTTGTACCACCAGAGAGTGCTGCAGTTGGCAATACATTCACAGTAATCGTCTTTGTAACGGTAGTCGTACAACCGGCAATCGTGACCGCATAACTGATAATCGAACTGCCCGCACTCACTCCCGTGATAAGTCCACCTACACTAATCGTGGCAACCGCTGGGGTGCCACTGCTCCATACACCTCCTGCGGTAACATTTGAATAGAGCGTTGTTGATCCAACACATACATTCGCAGCTCCTGTAATCGCAGCAACTACCGGAACAGGGTCTACTGTAATCGTCTTTGTAACGGTAGTTGTGCAACCGGCAATCGTAACCGCATAACTGATAATCGAACTGCCCGCACTCACTCCCGTGATAAGTCCACCTACACTAATCGTGGCAACCGCTGGGGTACCACTGCTCCATACACCGCCTGCGGTAACATTTGAATAGAGAGTCGTTGATCCAACACATACATTCGCAGCTCCTGTAATCGCAGCAACTACTGGAACAGGATCTACTGTAATCGTCCTTGTAACGGTAGTCGTACAACCGGCAATCGTGACAGCATAACTGATAATCGAACTGCCCGCACTCACTCCCGTGATTAGTCCACCTACACTAATCGTGGCAACCGCTGGGGTGCCACTGCTCCATACACCGCCTGCGGTAACATTTGAATAAAGGGTCGTTGATCCAACACATACATTCGTAGCTCCTGTAATCGCAGCCACTACTGGTAACGCATTCACGGTAATCGTAACATTTGAAGTTGAAGGTGCACAGGGGGCATTGCTGATCGTCCAGGTCAATACATAACTTCCTGCTCCTCCCGCAGGTGTAAAGATTGCAATTGGAAGTATCGTACTACTGAACTGAGTGGATAATAAACTTGGACCACTAAAAACTGTCCATGCTCCGCTTCCTATCGTTGGTGCGTTGGCAGCTAGCGTTGCTGTGCCTGTTGTACAAATCGTTTGAACTGGTCCTGCATTCGAAACGGTTGGTGGTGGACTCACTGTGATCGTGCCTGTCGCATTCACCAATCCGCAACCGCCTGTCAATGGAATAGTATAATTAAATGTACCACTCGCAGTCGGTGTACCGCTGATCGTGATAACGTTCGCTGCCCAAGCAGCGCTAACACCTGCCGGTA
>JANPBK010000086.1:0-5399 GCA_031430395.1 Cyclobacteriaceae bacterium | reverse complement strand
CCCTCGTCTATAAAGTCAGAGATCATCACTATCACGCTTCTTCGCTTGATAGAATTCAACGCAAAGGAAATGGCTTTGCTTAAATTCGTTTTCAGCGATTTAGGCTGCAATTTTACAATGTTGTAAATAATATCATAGGCTTGCTGAATTCCTTTTTTTGGCTTGATGAATTTTTCACGTTCATCAGAAAAACAAATCAATCCAATTTGACTGGATTCTTTAGCACCTGACAGCGCTAATACCCCACAAATTTCTCTACCAATATCCACTTTGGTTTTCCCCTGACTACCAATATTTTGAGAAGCGCTTACATCCAAAATAAAAAAAATAGTCTGTTCTTTTTCTTCTTTAAACGTTTTCACAAATGTGCCATGGCCTTTAGCCGAAACATTCCAATCAATAGACCGGATGTCATCCCCGTATTGGTAGGGTCGCACATCGTCAAATTCCAATCCCGTTCCTTTAAAGATGGAGTGAAAATCACCCTGCATCTGGCTATTTACGGCTTTTCGGATTTGGATTTCGTATTTTCTTAACTTTTTGAGTAGCTCTTTCAGAACTTGGTTTTTAAGACCCCAAAAATAACAAAACTGTTCATTATTTATTCACTCATTACAGTTGAACTAAGTAGCTTAAAGAACCCGCATTGAATAACTCAACGTATTTACTCCCTTTCGGTATGCAGTAGTTTTGTAATTTTGTGGCTTAGCTTTTGTGAAGGATGAATAAAATTGCATGAATCGATTAATACTATTTACACTACTCATTATCTTTTTATCGACTTCTTGTCAGGAGACCAAAAAGGAAACGAGCGGTATTTTAACGAAGCGGGAATTAACTTCTTTTTTGGTGGATGTCTATTTGGCAGAAGCAAGAGTTGATAACTTGCTCATCACCAGAGATTCTGCCATAAAAATATTTATTCCATTTGAAAAAAGTCTTCAAAAAAAATATGGTTTAGCCGACTCTACCTTGAAGAAAACATATCAGTACTATTTGGATCACCCCAAAGAAATGGAAGCAGTTTATGATGCCGTGATCGATAGTTTAAGTTTACGTGAGCAACGGGTAAAATAAGGTATGATTTACCCTGATGAGTTCGAACAAAAGATAGGGTTTGACCAATTAAGGTTAAAATTAAAAGGCCTGTGCCTCAGTTCACTCGGCACCACCTGGGTTGATCAAATCCAATTCTCCACATCCATCGATTCAATCCTAGTTCAATTGCAAAGAACTAAGGAGTTTAAACAAATCTTTGAAAAGGGAGAGACATTTCCTTCTTCCCACTACTATGATCCTTCGGAAATATTTAAAACTATAGTCATTGAAGATAGCTTTATTGAAGAAGAAAGTTTTAGGCTTTTGTTGCTGTCGCTGGAGACTATTTTGATGGCTGTCGATTTTTTAGAAAAGAATAGAGAAAGTTATCGTATGCTCTACGAATTGTCGGCTGAGACTAAACTCACCAAGTCATTTGTTTCGTCTATTCAATCCAAATTTGATGAAAAGTGGAAAGTAAAGGATTCTGCCAGCCCGGATCTATTGAGGTGGCGGAAATTACTTCGAGAGGAAGAAGGTAAAGTCAGACGATTGACAGAACAATTGTTCAGGCAAGCTTCTTCTCAAGGTTGGGTACCGGAGGGAGCATCACCCACCATTCGGGAGGGAAGATTAGTGATTCCATTGATGGCTGAACATAAAAGGAAGCTGCGTGGGTTTATCATGGACGAATCGGCAACAGGACAGACCATTTATATGGAACCGGCAGAAGTGCTGGAGGCAAACAATGAAATACGAGATCTTATTCACGCTGAACGCAGGGAAGTAATTAAAATATTGAAAGCACTCACTTCTTTGCTTAGGCAAAATAGTCATGAGATTCAAAGAGCCTATTTATTTCTTGGCCAAATGGATTTCATCCGGGCGAAGGCAAAATTGGCACTTGATATTGAAGGGGAACTACCACAATTAGTGGATAGGCCAGATTTAAATTGGATGCAGGCAAGGCATCCGCTGCTCTTGCTTTCATTGCGCGGAAAGAAGAAGATCGTTCCGTTGGATATTGAGTTGACAGATAAGAATCCGTTTCTGTTGGTTTCGGGACCTAATGCCGGGGGTAAATCAGTATGCCTTAAAACCGTGGGTCTTATCCAGTATATGATCCAATGTGGGTTGTTGGTTCCGCTTTATGAAAAATCAACGGTAGGCTTATTCAAGAATATTTTCATTGACATTGGCGATCAGCAATCCATGGAAAACGATTTGAGCACTTATAGTTCTCATTTGAAAAATATGGGATTTTTTCTTGCTCATTCAGATCACCGCACCTTGGTGCTTATGGATGAATTGGGATCCGGCACAGATCCAAATTTTGGTGGAGGCATTGCAGAGGCAATTCTTGCCGGCTTAGTTGATCAAAAAGTATGGGGAGTGGCTACTACACACTACTATAACCTTAAATTATTTGCAGAAAATAAAGTGGGTATCCGGAATGGATCCATGCGTTTTGATACGCAACATCTGGAGCCTCTTTTTAGTCTTGAAATAGGGAAGCCGGGGAGTTCATTTGCCTTAGAGATCGCACGCAAATCTAAACTGCCCGGTGCGCTCTTAGAGAAAGCTGAACGTATCATTGGTAAAGAACTGATAGGTCTTGAGGCTTTGATGAAATCAGTGGCAGAGGAAAAACAACAACTTGAAAAGAAGCAGCGTGAATTTCATTTTAATGAAAAGAAATTGGCAGTAGAACTGGAGCGTTATCAATCATTATCTGCCGAATTGGAAGCTAAAAAGAAAGAAATACTTAATAAGGCCAAAACGGAAGCGTCTTACCTATTGAAAGAGACCAACCGGGAAATAGAGAAAACGATTCGGCATATACAGGAAAATAAAGCGGAGAAAAAAGAAACAAGAAAAGTACGCACCGGGCTTATTGACTTGGCTAATAAGATCCGGCCAGCAGATGATTCCTTAAAATTTTCACCAGATGTTACGCTGAAGGTTGGCGATAAGGTGAGGATGATTGGACAAGAAGTAACGGGCACGTTGAGTTCCATTAAAGGTGATTCGGTTATTGTGCAGTTTGGCAATCTCCAGTCGCATCTAAAGCTTTCGCAATTGGTTCGCAGTGATTTAGCAGACACCTCATCTTCGGTTAAGAAGGCACGTTCATTTGGTATTGATGTCTGGCAGAAGCAGGCTCAGTTTGTCTCTAGTTTAGACATTCGTGGTAAGAGGGTAGAAGAAGTGAATGCAATTCTTACGCAATTTCTGGACGATGCTATATTATTGGGTCAAAGCGAATTGAAAATCTTGCATGGAAAGGGAGAAGGAGTTTTAAGAAAGGTTGTTCGCGAACAACTCAAGAAAGTGAAACAAGTGGCCTCAGTGAAAGATGAACATGTCGATCGGGGAGGAGATGGGATCACAGTGGTTGTGTTAAAATAAAAATGCCCCAAATATTGGGGCATTTTTATTTTAGATCAATGATACAGACTATGGAGCAGGGGTAAAAGTAAAGATCCAGTTTCCAGTGACAACTTCAGTTCTTCCTTGATTTTGATTTACAGTACCTGTATAATTAAAAGATATCTGCAAAGTGGATGCAGATACTGCATACGTCATTGCCAATTTATCTGTGTCAGGTTCTCTCACCAACATAGTCAATGGATCTGTGCCAAATGCCCAAGTACTTGTTCCTTTCCATGGACTTCCTGCTGCCGGGTTCCCTGTCGTCTTATAACCAAATGAAGCAGCGCCTTTTGTGCCTGTTATTTGCAATTTAAAATTGGGGTATAATAATGTTTTTTGATCTTGTCCTTCTAAAGTAACTGTAGCGATATTCCATGTTTTAGATAGCTTAGTAAACTGCTGGTCTGCAAGAGGCTCTGGAGTTGATCCACCTCCGCCACAGTTAGAAAAGGTAAGCAAAACGCCAATTGATATAAACAGCAATCCTAATTTCAATGCTTTCATGTGCAGATATATTAACAGTTAAACATACTAAAAGAGAACAGTAAAAAAAATTTTGAGCCAGTCTTTAGCTCAAAATTATGTACAAAACTAATGTTTAATGTGCAGAAATAAACATTTGTAACCCTACTTATACTTTAAAATATCTATTTTTTCTGCAGTTGTGGGGTACTCGGTTTCCTGATTGGAAGCAATGATCACCAATGTATTTGCTAATAATGGGGTTAGCGTATCCCAATACCAGTCGATAGACTTCTTGTCCAGATTGCTGGTAGGCTCATCCAAAAACAATATATCTGCTTGGGTGGAGAAGGCTATCCCAAGTTTGAGTCGTTGCCGCATACCTGAAGAAAAGTTGGAAATCATTTTTTTTCTAGCGTGCTGCAATCCCATTTTCTCGATCATTTCTTCCACTGATTTCATACTTCTGGTTGGTTTAAACCCAACGTGGAATTGGATCATTTCTTCTAAGGTAAACTCATCGATCAGGTCCATGTATGGAGTAGCAATGGCTATCGACTGATAAATTTCAGTTGCAGGAATAATGCTATTTATTGATTGATAACTGATCGTACCTTCACTGGCAGGCATTTGCCCCCAAAGAATTTGAAGTAAGGTTGATTTTCCGGAACCATTGGGCCCTATAATAGCATACGTTTTTCCGGTTATAAATTCGAAGGAAAAATTTCGGAAGATCCACTCACGATTAAAACGTTTGCTGAGATTGTGTGTTACAATCTTCATTCAAAGGAGCCAATGCCATTGGATAAGCCTTTCATAATGCCTCGCTCAGAGCCACGAATGAAATTGATGATATAATCTCGCTCGGTACTCGAAGGTAATTCCTTTTCTACCAAGTCAATGGCCTTGGCATTATTCAGGCCTTTTAAAAATATGTACCGATATACTTCTTGAATTTCTGAGATCTTATCTGAATCAAACCCACGTCTTCTCAGTCCAATTGAATTGATGCCACAATAGGTGAGCGGTTCGCGTGCCGCTTTTGTATAAGGAGGCACATCTTTTCGTACGAGAGAACCTCCGGAGACCATCACATGGGCACCCACCCTGACAAATTGGTGCACTGCGCTTGAGCCACCAATAATAGCCCAATCTTCAATCTCTACATGGCCTGCTACTTGCACGGCATTTACTAAAATGCAATTATTGCCGATGATGCAATCGTGCGCTACGTGTACGTATGCCATCAACAAACAATTACTTCCTATCACGGTTTTTAATTTGTCTGTTGTGCCGCGGCTGATCGTCACGTATTCACGAATCACAGTATTGTCGCCCAGATGTGTTTCTGTCTTCTCTCCTGCAAATTTTAAGTCTTGCGGAATAGACGAAATAGAAGCGCCCGGGTACACTTTCACATTTTTGCCTAATCGACTTCCTTCCCAAATAATTGCATTGGGGCCTAT
>JANPBK010000085.1:0-3191 GCA_031430395.1 Cyclobacteriaceae bacterium | reverse complement strand
ATCATGCTAACTCCAACAAGATAGTAGGCGTCTTTAAAATGATTACGAATAAGTGTATCACGCTCTTGAAAGCCATTTTTTATGACGAAAAGAATATTGATACCGTCACAAAGGAATTTGGTTATACGACCAAACACAATGCGCAAAATCAAAAGTTTAAATGCCTGGAACAAGCAAGAAAGGGTACGGATAACTTGAATTAGGTTTTCAGTTGAATGTTTTTGCAAAGCGAACTACAAAACAGTTCGCTTTTTTATTTTCCAGCGGGTGATTTTGGTAGGAGGCTTGGTATTAAGCTGTATAAAACAACTAAAACCAACAAATCATGAAAAAACAAACTAAAATCATTCTTTGCTTACTATCGGTAGTGCTAATGGGAATGTGTACGTACTACTTTTTTGGGTAACCTTTTAAATTGATGTAATCATGAATGAGTCAGTAAATATTTGGGGAATTAATGAATACGAGGGCGATGGAGTTAGTTGCCCCATTGTTCAGGCAGACTTGCCCTGGTATAAAAAACTAGTCCTCACCTTTTTTAGATTTGGCATCTGCCCAATGTGCATGACTATGAGCGTAACGTATAAGATTGCTCAAGTATTGGGTCTTAAAAAATTAATGAAAAAGCTGGGGAGTTGATTCAAATCAAGAAGGGGTAGCAATTTAGCTACCCCTATCTTTAGTTTCACAGCAAAAGGGCCTCGGAGGATTCCGTGATAGCGTTTACGGTACAGTTGCTCAGATAAGTATGCCTTGTTCACAAGTTTATGGATCACGTCCAGGAGCTGGGCTTGCGCAAGGTTCTACTAACTATAATGAGACCGAAAACCAAATAAAAGCGCGAATGGTGCAAGCGTTTTAAAAGCCAACTTTTGAAGCGTCCAACTTGGTTTGGCTAACCGAATCTCGTTTTTATGCGCTAGCATAATCAATGATGCATGAAAAATATTTGGAATACCCCTTTCGTTTAATTTGCTATCCCTTGACAGAGCAAAGAAAGTTTGAAACAGTTGATCTATTTTCATTGCGGGAGCAAACTCTTGGATATACCGAGCTTCAATTTTTCCAGAATTCCAAAAGCGGTGCGGAACATTTTTAGGAACCGAGATGCTGTCACCAGCAGAAGCGGTTTTCTCTTGGCCGTTCACTGAAAAAGTAAGCTCACCTGAGATTATTCTGAACCTGTTCTCCTGAAATGGATGAATATGTTCTGGTTCTCTTAATAAGGTTACCGGGCTGTAACAGTCTATCTGAAGAAGGGAGCCTTCCGTTTCGGCTCCCGTTTTTAGAAATGTCATTTGTTGTCCTGTTCGATGATTAACTATGATGTCGCCTTGCTTTGTCATGACATTGATTTTTGTAGATGATTTTTAGTTGCCGGACGCCACATAGTCTTCGAGCTTGTATTTACCGATATAGGGAACAATATCACCTCCTATGTAGAGGTGTCCTTTGTATTCTTTTACGGCTCCGGTTTCAGGGGTAAATTTTCCAGTGGTGTCAAAAAGAGTGCTGATTACTTTTCCTTCTTCCGAAATGTTTAAAACCATCCCAAATAACTCTTGTTTAGGTTGTAGAAAATTAGGAAGACCATATACAAACTTTTTCATGCCCGGTTTAGGGTGAATATTATCCAGCGCATCGTTTCTTTTCGTAGAGAATCCTAGCCAATAACTTCCGTTGTCGCGGATGGATATACCATTTGGAAATCCAGGCAGATTATCCATAAACACATCCAACTTTCCCACTCTATCTCCTTTCAGCCAGTAGCGTAGAATTCTGTATTTTTCAGTTTCAGTCATCAACAAATGGCTTTCATCTTGATTTAGTACCACTCCATTTCCAAAATAGGTTCCGTCAATGAGTGTTTCTACTTTATGTGTGGTGGGGTTGTAACAATATAAACCACCGGTAGGGCGTAATTCCAAAATGAGCTTTCGGCCATATTTTACATTGTATGCAGATTCAGAAGATGTATTGGAAAAATAGATCTTTCCATCTGATGCAATATCTAATCCATTGGGAATAAGGAAGGGTCTGCCTTTATCATCTTTATCGGCAAGCACGGTGACTGTTTTGTCGGGAGCGATACTGATTAAACCAAGTTTGTGACTGAGCGCGATCAAATTTCCTTTGGTATCAAAATGAAGCCCCGAAACCCATGAATTGGTGTTGAGAAAAATTTCAACTTTTCCTGACTGATCAATCTTCAGTATCCTTCCGTCACTAAAATCATATTCTTTGCTATGGACGCCACAATACAAGTTCCCTTCTGTATCAAAAACGATGTCTTCTGGTCCATACCATCCGTTGAGGGAAATCTTTTCGATGGCGCTTAATTTTTCATTGAAAGACAGACTTCCTGTAAATAAAGGTTTGGTCTCGGGTTTCCATGCCAGAGGATGGATTGCACACGATTCAAGCAATATCATCGAGACAATAAAAATAATGGGCAATGAAAGGGCCAATGATGTTTTTGATTTTTTCATAGTCTTATGCGGTTTAATTATGCACAAGAGTACGAGCTTGCCAATGCCGTTGCATTAACATAGTTTAAGAAGTGAGAAAAGAGCCTATTTGCTTGCCTGTGGATGGCGAATGCGGCTTAATTGGATAGGAGTAATGCCGAGATAGGAGGCCACATGGTATTGCGCCATGTGCTGTTCGATCCCCGGGAATTCTTTTTGAAAAATTTCATAGCGCTCCGTAGCATTCAGTAAAACAATTTCGAGTTCCTTTTTTTCTTTTTCCAAAAAATAATGCTCTGCTATTTTTCTCGCTGACCTTTCAAGATCAGGATGCGTTTCATATCGACTCGTTAGTTCGTGATAGTTTAAAGTCCAGATGACACAATCCGTCATGGCTTGTTGGGGAATCAGATTGGGAGAGCCCGTGAGTAATGATGTGTAGGCCCCGATAACTGTTGGTGCGACAAAGAATTGTTTGTTGTATTCTTTTCCTTCCTTATTAGTAAAATAGGCGCGAACAATACCCGATTCAAGGAAGGCTATTTTACTGGCTGTTTCATTGGCATTGATAAAGTGTTCGTTTTGAGCCAACGTTTCCCGATGAAAAAGAGGTTCAATGGCCGCCCACGTTTCATCCTTTAATGGAGAGACATGATTAAAAAACGATTTAAGATTCATGCGAAGTATTTATTAAAGATAGATCATTTGCGGATTTAATCTACA
>JANPBK010000084.1:0-15906 GCA_031430395.1 Cyclobacteriaceae bacterium | reverse complement strand
ATTGGGGCCTATCCAACTCCCATCGCCAATTACTACATCTCCTTTGATGGTCGCAAAAGGTTCAATGGTAACATTATTTCCAATAATGGCATCTGGATGCACATTGGCCAAAGGGTGGTAGCTCATAAATCTTTTCTAACGATACTGGCCGTCATGGTGCCTTCACAAACTAAGGTATTGCCAACATACGCACGACCTGTCATTTTCGCAATTCCTCTTCTGATAGGTGCAAGCAAATCACATTGAATGACCAATGAATCGCCAGGCAATACCATTTTGCGAAACCTAAACTCATCAATGCCTAAAAAATAAGTCCAATAATTTTCCGGGTCAGGTACGGTGTTCAAAACTAGAATTCCTCCGATTTGCGCCATGGATTCCACTTGCAATACGCCCGGGTATAATGGATTCATCGGGAAGTGGCCTTGGAAAAAGTTTTCGTTCATGGTCACGTTTTTCACACCCACTACGCGTTCTTTGTCGAGATATATAATTTTATCAATTAGGAGAAAAGGGTAGCGGTGTGGAAGTGTGGCAATAATTTTATTGATGTCCATCACCGAAGGCAAGTTCGGGTTGTATTTGGGTACACCCTTTTTGCCTTCTAACTGCATTTGTTTCTTTAATTTTTTCGCGAACGCTACATTCGCAGCATGGCCGGGACGAGCAGCCAAAATTTGTGCTTTCAAGGGTCTTCCAGCCAAGGCCAGATCTCCAACGATATCTAATAGTTTATGCCTGGCCGGTTCATTGTTATAGCGAAGTTCAACGTTATTCAGGATCCCTTCTTTCTTCACCTCAACCTTCGGCTTGTTCAACATTTTGGCAATGTTATCCAATTCATCAGGTTCAACAACTCGGTCAACAATGACAATGGCATTATTCAGGTCGCCTCCTTTAATCAAGTTGTTTTTATAGAGCATTTCAAGCTCATGTAAAAAGCAAAAGGTGCGGCATGAGGCTATTTCTTTTTCGAATTGTTGTATGCTGGTAATTGATGCATGCTGGCTACCTAATACAGGTGAATTATAATCAACCATCACCGTGACCCGATAGTCATCCAGTGGTAGTGCGGCAATCTCTACATTGCGTGCTGCTTCTCTATAAAAAATGGAGTCTTGCACTTCAAAGAAATCGCGTAGTGCATTTTGATCTTCCGCTTCCGCTTCTTTTAAAACGTTGACAAATTGAATAGAACTCCCGTCCATGATAGGAGGTTCAGGTCCATCTAATTGTATAAGTACGTTGTCAATTTCCAAGCCAACCAAAGCTGCCAAGGTATGTTCGATGGTACTGATCCTTGCGCCACTTTCCTCTATCGTTGTTCCCCTTGAAACATCCACTACGTTATCGCAATCGGCATGGATGATAGGAGAACCAGGTAAATCAATACGCTGAAATTTGATGCCATGATTAGGCTTTGCTGGCAAAAACGTCATATTGGTTTGAACGCCAGTATGAAGGCCCACCCCAGAAATGGTGACCGATTTTTTGATGGTCTGCTGCTTATGGTTTAGCATCTTTAAAAAGTGGGCAAATTTAACCCAGATTTAGGGGATTTTCCAAAAAACGTTCTAAATGCTTACGTTTTTATTCAAGACAAGATGGATGAAATAATTGATTAATCAGCCTATTCTGCCTGATTAACATTTTCAGCGGAGGTTTGAATGAATGATTCACCTCCATTTATTTTTTTTTCAAGTTCGCGTATTCGATCATTTAAATCCGGTAATCTCTTGAAAACGGCATAAGACTTAAAATAATCTTTCAGGTCATATGCAGGAGAGCCCATTATTTTCTCACCCTCTTCTTTGATGGACTTAGATATCCCGGATTGTGCTCCAATCCCAGTATTATTGCCAATTACCAAATGCCCGGCAATTCCCACTTGCCCTGCTATCATGCAATTTTCTCCAAGCTTACTTGATCCTGAGATACCAGTCTGTGCAGCAATTACAGTATTCTTCCCAATTTCAACATTATGAGCAATTTGAATGAGATTATCCAATTTTACCCCTTTACGGATGATGGTTGAGTCACCAAATAAAGTGGCGCAATCAATAACTGTATTTGCGCCTATACTCACATTGTCTTCAATGATTACATTGCCTAATTGTGGTATCGTCTTATAGGTGCCATCTGCTTGAGGTGCAAAGCCAAAGCCATCGCTTCCAATCACTGTACCTGCGTGAATGACGCAATTACTACCCACTTTGGTGCCTGCATATAACTTTACATTGGTATGAAGAATGGTATTAGCGCCTATCACTACATTGTCACCCACATATACATGAGGATAGATTTTAACATTGTCACCGATGTTGGTATCATTACCGATGTAGGAGAAAGCTCCTCGGTAACAACTATTTCCAACTACTGAATGAGTACCTATAAAACACGGTTGTTCGATCCCTGTCTTTTGAAAGCTTATTAACTTATGGTATTCTTCCAAAAGTAAAGTAAAACTGATATAAGGATCATCCACTAAAATAAGTGCTGAATTGATTTCCTTTTTTGCTTGAAAATCCTTTTTAACAATGACAGCGCTTGCTTGCGTAGTGTAAATATATTGTTCGTATTTGGGATTTGATAGGAACGCTATTTGTCCCTTTTTGGCGTCTTGAATTTTCGCCAGCATGTTGATTTTTTGATTTCCATCGCCACTTACTTGCCCGCCCAACATACCTGCAATTTGTGTAATGGTAAATTCCATAGGCTTAATATGAAGTACCGAGATGAGGTCAGTGAGAAGAAAGTTTCTCTATATGCCTAAAATCCAATACCTTCTCTTACAAAGATATATTTTTAGGCCAGCATAAATAATTTTTCTCTACTATTTTGCTAATGGCTTTAATGGAAGGAAGATCGGATGCCTGCGCGATGTCGATCACTTGTCCGGCTTTCGTAAGTATATTGATTGGTTGATCGGCTGTAACATAGGCTTCATTGCTCACCGATCCGTACGAGAAAAGATAACTGGCGTCTTTGCGTAGCACGCCAAAAACCTGATGGATTTCTTCTCGTATTTTTTCAATCTCTATTTTTTTAATGGGCTCCATGCGTAAACTGATTTGAAAAAGTTCACGCATTAATAACCGGTTGCATAAACCAGAAAGTATTTCATCAGGATGATCACGCCAAATTTTAAGAGCGCCCCAAATATCATTATCGTCTAATTGACCAAATGTTTCCAGTAAATTTAATTTTTCTGTAAACTCGCTAATTGTGTAATTCTGTTTGAGAAAAACTTTTAAGGCCTCACTTGCGATGAGCTGTTCACCGGCATGAAAGAGGTATTGGGCTCTGCGAATGATATTCACCAACATTCGTTCAGCACTCACTGCCGTTTTGTGAAGGTACACTTGCCAATACATGAGTCTTCGTGCATGTAAAAAGCTCTCGATACTAAAGATTCCTTTCTCCTCAACAACCAATTGGCCCTCATAGACATTCAACATCGCGATGATCCGATCGATACCGATGGTTCCTTCCATCACGCCAGTAAAGAAGCTATCACGTTTCAGGTAATCAAGACGATCAATATCTAACTGACCGCTGATGAGCTGATGAAAAAACTTTCTGGAATAACTGTTGCGAAAAAATTGAAGGGCCATTTCAAGTCTTCCGCCAAATTGCTGGTTTAAGGCTTTCATGAAAAGATAAGAAAGGCTTTCATGATTGATCCCGGAAAGCAATGTTTCCTCTAACGTATGAGAGAGCGGTCCATGCCCAATATCATGTAAAAGAATCGCTATTTGGGCTGACTCAAATTCAAGATCACTGATTTCTATTCCTTTGTTTCGTAATGTCTCGAGGGCGCGGCCCATCAAGTGCATAGCTCCTAATGCATGATGAAAGCGAGTATGTTGGGCGCCCGGGTAAACCAAGTCACTAAGACCAAGCTGCTTAATATAGCGGAGACGTTGAAAGTAAGGATGTTGTATAAGGTCGTATAGAAGTTCGCTACGGATAGAGATAAATCCATAGACAGGATCATTGATGATTTTTTTTTTGTTCAAGGATGGTTGGGTTTGTCTCTACTTGAGCAATGGTATTTTGTGTAAATTCGGAAAAATTTATTCCATGCAAAGATACAATATCTTGTGGGCTGACGATGAGATCGACCTACTGAAACCACATATTCTTTTTCTGCAGCAACGTGGTTATGACATTACCCCAGTCAATAATGGATCTGAAGCCGTAGAGTTAGCCGATGCCAAACATTTCGATATTGTTTTTTTGGATGAAAATATGCCCGGAATTTCAGGATTGCAGGCGTTGGTGCAGATCAAAGCGAATAAACCCAACATGCCCATTATTATGATCACAAAGAATGAGGAAGAGCGCATTATGGAGGATGCGATTGGCAGTAAGATTGACGATTACCTCATCAAACCAATTAATCCAAGTCAGATACTACTTTCCATTAAAAAAATCTTGGATAATAAACGCTTAGTGATAGAAAAGACGAATTCGAATTACCAACAAGAATTCAGAAAGATTAGCATGGCCTTTTTGGATGATATGAATTTTGAACAATGGGTGGATATTTATAAAAAACTCGTGTTTTGGGAATTACAAATGGATGCGGCCGAAAATCATGATATGGCTGAGGTACTGGAATCTCAAAAAGTTGAAGCGAATAGCAATTTCTGCAAGTTTATCAGAAAGAATTATGAGAGTTGGCTCAATAATGCCAACATTGAAAAGCCTATTTTATCTCATCAATTACTGAAGAAGAAAGTATTTCCGGAATTGACTCCAGCAGTACCTACTTTTTTAATTCTGATCGACAACCTCCGATTTGATCAATGGAAAGTGATTGAACCAATTATTGCAGAGTTCTTTAACGTAGATAAAGAAGAAACATACTATTCCATCTTACCCACAACAACTGCTTACGCACGCAATGCCATTTTCAGTGGTATGATGCCTTCTGATATGCTCAAAACACATCCGGATCTTTGGGTAGGTGAAGATGAAGACGAATCTAAAAATAATTTTGAAGATGAGTTTTTGGCTCGACAGTTGAAACGAAATAATATTAATGTCAAGTTTTCGTATAATAAAATTAAAAAATTGGAAGAAGGCCGTGACCTGGCGGATACAGTGACTAATTTATTCAATAATAATTTAAACGTGATCGTCTACAATTTTGTGGATATGCTTTCTCATGCCCGAACAGATATGGCAATGATTCGCGAATTGGCTCCCGATGAACCGGCTTACAGGTCAATTACAAAATCATGGTTTATGCATTCTCCACTCTTCGATATTTTAAAGAAGATTTCTGAGAGGAAAGTTAAAATGGTGATTACAACTGATCACGGGACCATACGGGTAAAACGGCCATTCAAAATTATTGGAGACAAGACCGTTAATTCCAATTTGCGGTACAAGCAGGGCAAAAACCTTAATTATGAAGGCAATAAGGTCATGGAAGCACCTAAACCCGAACGGTTTTTTCTTCCCAAAGCAAATATGTCTACATCCTACGTATTTGCCATTGAAGACCAGTTTTTTGCCTACCCCAACAACTATAATTACTATGTCAATTTTTATAAAGACACCTTTCAGCATGGAGGGGTAAGTCTGGAAGAGATGATCATTCCTGTAATTTCCTTATCTTCGAAAAATGCCTGAGATCGCAACCCTTGAAGCAATGGATAAGATTTTTGGTTTAAGTGAATTGGAGGACATTTCAAAAGAGGTAATTGCTGCGGCTATGGGTCTAAATGTCTGGCTTCTGCATGGAGAAATAGGAGCAGGTAAGACGACCTTTGTAAAAGCTATTTGTCATTCATTAGGTATAGAAAGTACTGTGGCTAGCCCGTCCTATTCAATTATCAATGAGTACAAATTAAGCAAGGGTACTCCCGTTTTTCATTTTGATTTTTATAGATTGAAAAATGAAACCGAAGCCTATGATATTGGCACTAACGAGTATTTTGAATCAGGTCACCTTTGTCTGGTTGAGTGGCCAGAGAAAATTCCATCATTAATTCCAATGCATCATTTTAGTATTCATTTAGCAATTAACGATCCGCAGAGGCGGACTCTACATTATGTCAGGCACTGATAAAAAGAGAACTGGCTTTGAGGCTTTGGCTAAATCCAGTATGTATCCTCAAGAAGAAATGCTCAAAGTGAAAAAAGGTAAGAAGTCCTTTTTTATTGGTTTGCCGAAAGAAATCTCTTTGCAGGAAAATCGGATCAGTCTGACACCTGACGCAGTGGCCTTACTGGTGAATCATGGTCATGAGGTTTGGGTAGAAACCAAAGCAGGTGAAGGCTCCAAGTTTAGTGATAAACAGTATAGCGAAGCGGGAGCGAAGATTGCCTACTCACCGGAAGAAATATATAAAGCTGAAATAATTTTAAAGATCGAGCCTCCTACGGTGGAGGAATTGGAGTATTTTAAGCCAGGTCAAACATTGATTTCCGCCCTACAAATGGGATACTTGAGCAGCGAGCGCATTAATGCTTTGCTGAAGAAGAGAGTAAACGCTTTGGCGTATGAGTTCATAGAAGACAAAGTGGGGGGCATGCCGATCGTAAGGGCAATGAGCGAAATTGCCGGGAGTACAGTGATGCTCATCGCAGCAGAATATTTGAGCACAACAAAAAATGGAAAGGGCATCATACTGGGTGGCATTACGGGGGTACCTCCTACCAAAGTGGTGATTATTGGTGCGGGCACTGTTGCCGAATATGGTGCACGAGCCGCCCTTAGTTTAGGCGCAGAGATTCAAGTATTTGATAATCATTTGTACAAACTAAGACGCATTAAGCATACCCTTGGTCATCAGTTTTATACCTCTACGATTGATACAGTCACATTGAGCGAGTGCCTGAAAAATGCAGATGTAGTGATCGGGGCTTTGCGTGCTGAGAAAGGTAGAGCCAGACATGTCGTATCTGAAGAAATGGTTAGTCAGATGAAACCTGATTCGCTGATTATTGATTTGAGTATTGATCAAGGTGGCTGCGTAGCGACTTCGGAAATCACCACTCATGCAAAGCCTGTATTCCGCAAACATGATGTGATTCATTATTGTGTGCCTAATGTCGCTTCAAGAGTAGCTAATACTGCGACCACTGCATTGAGCAATATATTTACACCTACTATTTTGCGCGCTGCAGAAGAAGGTGGAGTGGAGGAAATGATTTTTGCTCATAAATGGTTTATGAAGGGGGTTTATACGTACAAAGGCAATCTTACCAATGAATCAGTCGCACGTAAATTTGATCTGAAGTTCAAGAATATTGAATTACTGATGGCTGCTAGGGTCTAGCTCTAAGGCTTACTTTACTTCTTTTACAAGATATCAAAGTATGGTCTTTCTTTCCTCACATGAAGAGATAGCATAAGCAAAATAATGCATCCACGAAGGCGGATCTTTTCATATTAAGCCCCACGCTCTAATCAAACTTCATTGGATTCTGCGAGCTCTTAATCAGAGACATTCAGAAATTCTCATGAATTATCTTTTTTGTTTTATTTGCTCTGACGAGGAAATAAAGGATTAAACCAATGGGTCCAAAAAATAAAGTAAGTATTAAACAAGGTACAATCAGGTAATGAGGCAATTCATTTTTCTGGCCATTGGTCAACTCCCAACTTCCAATAAATAGATCAAACGCTAAATAGTGAATCCAGCCGGCCGTTACCCCCCATGGGCTTGTGAAAAGTTTCATGACGCCTTGTAGTGAGTTGAAGTTACCTTCACCCTCACCAAAAAATAGAATAATTAGTGTTAGGTATACAAGCCCAAAAAGAAGAGGCAATATGCCTGAAAGTATTAGTCTTTTTGTCCATTTCCATCGGGGGGCAACAATCAGCAAAAGCCACCCTACGGGTGCGATGCTGTTACAAATTTGAAAGAGTAAGTCTGGTTTCATGTGCACAAGTTGTATGAAAGATTTTTGGACGGGTAGTCAAAGAGCTAAGTTAAGCAAATAACTTTTCGACTAGTAAATGATTTATAATTTGCTACTTGTTCAGATAATACTGAAATTTACTTTATCCATGTCTGGCATGAACAAAATATTAATCCTATTTTTTATTTTTCAATTTTTCAGCTTGGATGCACAACATTCAATTCAGCCTATGAAGTATTTAGCCTTGGGTGATTCCTATACAATAGGTGAGAGTGTAGGTGAAGATGAACGTTGGCCTAATCAATTGGTGGCTTCGCTTACCATACAGGGGCAACCTATTGCCAAGCCCACTATTATCGCAACCACCGGGTGGAGAACTGACGATTTGAAAAATGCGATGACTGCAGCAAGGCTAAAGAATGAATATGATTTAGTTTCTCTGCTGATCGGAGTTAATAACCAATATCAAGGTAAGTCTACTCAAGAGTATGCTATTGAATTTGAAGATTTATTAAAAACTGCCATTCGGCTAGCCAAAGGCAAAAAGCAACGTGTGTTAGTAGTATCCATTCCAGATTATGGATATACCCCTTTTGGCAAGGTAAAGCAGGGATTAATTTCCAAAGCGATTGATGAATTTAATGAAATTAATGCCAGGATTACCTATCAATATGGTGTGCAATATTTTGACATCACTGAGATTTCACGCGATGGTCTGAAAGATCCTACATTGATTGCAGCTGATGGCTTACATCCATCTGGTAAAATGTATTCCTACTGGGTGGAATTGATTGCTAAAGAAATAGCCTTTCGTTGATCACCGGTTAGATGATTCTTACTTCAAATCAATTTGGCCAGTATGGAGCTTAAATTGCGACTAATTATTTTGTGCCCTTCCACATTTGGGTGAATACCATCTGCCTGATTGAGTTGATCTTTACCACCCACACCCTCTAGTATAAATGGAATTAATACTGCCTTATTTTTTTTTGCTAATTCAGGATAGATGTTTTTAAACTCCATGCTATACTGCATCCCCATGTTCGGGGGCACCATCATACCGGCTAATACTAGTTTAACGGAAGGATATTTCACCTTTACTTTATCAAGTATTCCTTGCAGGTTTTTTTTGGTTTGATCAATAGGAAGACCTCGCAGCCCATCATTTGCTCCCAATTCTAACACAAAAACGTCAATCGGCTGTCGCAATACCCAATCGATTCGAGCCAATCCGCCAGCTGAAGTTTCCCCGCTCAGTCCAGCATTCGTCACTTTTACCGAATTAGGTTTTTTATTCAACTCTTTTTCAATAAGGGCAGGGAAAGCCTCTTCCGTAGAGAGGCCATAGCCTGCCGTCAGGCTATCTCCAAAAAACAGGATCGATTTGGGCTGCGTGGAGATTTGAAATACAAACAGGACGACAATAACAAACACACTTTTACCGACCATATGATAAGTTGATATTTTTTTTCTAAGTTAAAGCCTAAATGATTGAGACAATTTTGTTCAAAGAATGATACTGACATTAACTATTCGGACTAACAACAAAAATATTCTATACCCATACAAAACAAATTAGAACAATTAACGATTACTTTGACGTTAAGTTACTTTAATAGATTCTAACTTCATGAGCGATATAGTATTACACTGTGAACACCTCACCAAAACCTATAAGTCAGGTGATAAGCCATTAACTGTTTTAGACGATGTTTCCTTTCAGGCATTGCAAGGCACCAGCCTTGCTATCATTGGGCCTTCTGGAAGCGGGAAAACAACCTTGTTGGGCCTGTGTGCAGGGTTGGATGTGCCAAGTAGTGGTGTGATATCGCTCATGGGTTTCAAACTCAATGCGATGGATGAAGACGATCGTGCCTATGTACGAAATCAATTTGTCGGATTTGTCTTCCAGAATTTTCAATTGTTATCGACCCTTACAGCATTGGAAAATGTCATGGTACCATTGGAATTAAGGGGTGAAAAGAATGTTTCCATTAAAGCCAAAGAATTATTAGGAAGAGTGGGTTTGGGCGATCGGTTTCATCATTACCCCTCTCAACTATCGGGCGGAGAGCAGCAACGTGTAGCGCTGGCGCGTGCTTTCATTACCTCCCCTCGGATTTTATTCGCAGATGAGCCTACTGGTAATTTAGATGAGGAAAATGCTCATCAAATCACAGAGTTGCTATTCGGCCTTAACAAAGAGGAGAAGACAACGCTGGTATTAGTTACACACAATCTTGACCTTGCCCAGAAAACAGAACGGATACTTCAAATGAAGGGCGGTAAACTTGTTCATGAGAAGTTGAATGATTTGGTAATTCGTTAATTTGAAAATGGGTCATTCTTAATTCTCTATTTACACTATTCTATAGTTTATTCTTAACTGTCTGCCGTGATTGAATACATTATTAAACTAAAGAGAAAAGCAAAAAATATCTTTCAAGACCCATGGGTCTGGAAAATGGCTTGGCGCGATGGAAGACAAAATCTATCCAGGCTATTTCTTTTTACAGCAGCATTGATTACCGGTATTTCAGCTGTAGTGGCGATTGCATCGCTCAACTATTCTTTACAAGAAGAACTTGATAGAAATGCCAAAGAATTATTGGGGGCGGATTTAGTTCTTAACTCAAATAAAAAATTTGGAAGTGAGATTTTACAAGCAATTGATACTACTCAACAGCAGACCGCGAGTGATGCGGACATGGCATCGATGGTCATGTTTATGAATACCGGGCAATCTCGCTTGGTAAAATTAACCGCCATGAATGGCGATTTTCCATTTTATGGTGAAATGGTAACGCTTCCAGGCAATGCATATGAATTGATGCAAACGGGGCGTTATGCGATGCTGGATGAAACGTTGGCTTCTCAATATGAAGTAAGTTCAGAGGACTCTATTAAAGTGGGCAACAAAATATTTAAAGTAGCCGGAGTAGTCACCAAGATACCCGGAGGAGGGGGGTTAACAGCTACGCTTGCACCAGCAGTTTATATTTCCTTAAGCGCATTGGATTCTACCGGGCTCATCCAATTTGGTAGTCGGGTGGGATATAGCATCTATATTAAAACGAAATCAGACGAAGCAACAAAATCATTAATAGAAAGAATAAAACCACTCGCAAAGAAAGTTGGCTTTGGCTACGAAACAGTGCAGGCAAGAAGAGAAGGATTAGGCCAGGGGTTTCAGTCCGTCTACCGATTCTTTTCCTTGTTAGCTTTTGTTGCCTTGATATTAGGATGTATTGGTGTGGCAAGTTCCGTGCACATTTATGCCCGTGAGAAACGTGATGAGGTTGCTGTGCTTCGTTGTGTTGGCTCATCCGGATGGCAGGCATTTAATATTTACTTTATTCAGATTTTTATTTTAGGGATTATAGGAAGTATGATCGGAGCTGCGTTGGGAGTGGGTATCCATCAAATTATTCCGTACGCTTTCAAAGATTACATTCCTTTAAAGCTGCAATTTGCTGTTTCATTTCGTGCAATTGCTGAAGGAATATTATTGGGCGGAATCGTATCAGTACTTTTCACCTTGTTGCCTTTAATTTCCGTCCGCTTTGTTCCTCCTCTTGCTGTGCTTCGCGCTGATTTTAACCCTGTAAAAATTTTTTCAAAAACTAAATTGGCAGCTACGATTTTAATCATTGTATTTCCAATTTTGGCCGCAGCCTACCAAACGAAGAGTATAATTTCAGGCAGCTTATTTTCATTAGGATTAGGATTGGCATTGGGATTATTGGCTGGTGTGGCGATCGGGTTGCTTTATTTGCTAAAACGATATTTTCCATCCAGCGCATCTTTCATTTTTCGCCATGCGATGTCCAACTTGTTTCGTCCCAACAATCAAACACGGGTGCTGATGGTGACCATTGGCCTGGGAACATTTATTATTTCAACACTCAATATAATTCAGTACAGCTTACTTAATCAGGTAGAGTTTACGGGAAATAAAAATCAATCGAATACCATATTGTTTGATATTCAGCCGGCACAAAAAGAGGGTGTAGTAAAGTTAATCCAAGCCCAAAAATTGCCTGTAAACCAAGTGGTACCTATTATCACTTGTCGATTAAAAGAATTGAAGGGAAGAACGATTGAAGAAATTCAAAAGGACACTACTAATATCCCCGACTGGGCCCTTACACGGGAATACCGAGTTACTTATCGGGATAGTTTATCGGATTCTGAAGAGTTGATCAAAGGGGAGATACATAAATATCACAGAGGAAAGCGTGATTCGGTATCCGTTACAATTTCAGAAGGCATGCATGAAACACTTCGATTAAAAGTCGGTGACTCGCTCGTGTTTGATTTACAAGGCGTCTTAATGAAAGTAAAAATTAGTGGAATTCGAAAAGTAAATTGGCCGAAAGACCCGCCAAATTTCATTTTTGTTTTCCCGCTTGGTGTGCTTGAAAAGGCGCCCCAGATTTTTGTGGCTACTACTCGCGTTGACGATCCGAAAATAAGCAACTCCTTTCAGCAAGCGTTAGTGATGGGGTATCCCAATGTTTCATTGATCGATTTAAGACTCGTATTGAGTACCGTAGATGAGCTTTTTAAAAAAATTGGCTTGGTGGTTCGTTTCCTTGCTCTGTTTAGTATCGTCACAGGTTTGGTCGTATTAGCAGGGGCAGTTATCAATAGCAAATTTGTTCGGATGAAAGAGAATGTATTGTTGCGTACCATTGGAGCCCGAACCAATCAGCTTACAAAAATAACACTTATCGAATATGGCTATCTGGGTATATTTTCTGCGATTACAGGGATGATTCTTTCCTTGGGTGGGGGATGGTTCCTAACGAACTATTTCTTTGATGTACAATTCTCAGTAAATATTATTGAGTTATTTATAATTGGTGCAGGTGTTATTTCCCTTACCATATTTATAGGTTGGTTTAATTCCCGTGAGGTAATTTCTACGCCCCCTCTGCAAGTGTTGCGGAAGGAAAGTTGAGCAGTAAATTCAAGTTACACGTAGGTTGGAGCATATGATATTTGCTGACGGTGTGGTTTTGTTTGAATGAGGTAACTCTTCGTAACTTTAGGTGTGAATGTAAAGAGACTTATCTTAGTAAGTACGTGGGCGTTGTTGGGGTTGTGGAATACAGTGAATGCTGATCCCCGACCTGGACTTAAGTTTATTCGAAATAAGTCTCAATGGCCATGCGAAGTTGATTTCAAAATCAACATACCTGGGGGAAATCTTTCTTTACAGGCAGGCTTGTTAACGTATTCATTTCTTGATCAACGAATGTTGGAGAATTTACATGAGCAAGCGCATAGTAAATTTAACGAAGTAAATCATCAGGCAATTTTAAATCAAACTGTACGTGGACAAATCATTCAAGCTTCCTTTTTAGGAAGTAACCCAAATTCAATCCCTCAACCATTTGGTAAATCTGCAGAATATTATAATTACTTTTTAGGGAATGATACAACTAAGTGGAGCTCTGATGTATCATCCTATGAAGGCACGATTTATCCTGATTTTTATACGGGTATTGATCTAAAAATCCATTCGCAAGGTCAGAATCTAAAGTATGACTTTATCGTCTCACCGGGTTCGGATATTTCTTCCATCCGGTTTGAATACAAGGGGGCTGAAAATATCTATCTGGAAAATGGTGATTTAATCGTTCATACTACCCTTGTCAAGATCATAGAAAAAAAACCCCACATCTATCAGATCATTAATGGCAGGAAAGTAACGATCGAAGGCTCTTTTCAAGTAGTTGCAAGCCAAATTTCTTTTTGCTTAGAAGAGCCTTATGATCCATGTTTTGAACTTGTGATTGATCCTTTGCTTATCTTTTCTACCTACTCCGGATTTTCGGCTGACAATTGGGGTAGTTCTGCTACCCCCGGTGAGCATGGAACTCTCTACTCTGCCGGAGTGACTAATCTTTTTAATGTAGGGGGTACATTTCCTGCGACTCCAGGTGCTTTTCAAACTTCCTATGGCGGGTTATACGATGTAGCCGTCTATAAATATGATTCAACAGGCCAGCAATTGTTGTATGCTTCTTTTTTAGGAGGTGGCCAATCAGAATCTCCCCATAGTTTAGTGATGACAGCTAATGAAGAGTTGTTAGTGTTAGGAACCACCAGTTCTTTAAATTTTCCAACGTCTGTAAATGCATTTGATAAAAATTTTAATGGTGGAGTGCCTGAAGGCAACGTGATTGGTTACAATCTTGGAGCTGATATTTTTATTGCAAAAATAAGCAAGGAGGGAAATCAATTATTGGGTAGTACCTATTTAGGGGGAACGCAAAATGATGGCCTTAATCCAACCATAAGTCCGTTGGTCCGAAATTATGGTGATCAGCTGAGAGGCGATATTATCTCAGATAGCGGTGGTAATATTTTCGTCAGTACGGTTACTTCTTCAGCTGATTTTCCTGTTGTAAACGGTTTTGATCTTTCCTATAACGGGGGAAGTACAGATGCGCTGATCATGAAATTAACCAATGATCTGAGTCAGGTTTTGTGGGCTTCCTTTTTAGGTGGCTCCCAGGTCGATGCATCTCATACTATTCAAGTTGATAAGAATGGTGATTTATTTATTGGCGGAGGAACCACTAGTTTGGATTTTCCCACGCTTGCCGGAGCTTACCAAACGACTCATGCTGGGAATGCTGATGGTTGGATTTCAAAAATGGCAGGAGATGGCTCTTCAATTCTGAATTCAACTTTTACCGGCACTGCTTTATTTAATCAAGTCTATTTTCTGGATTTGGATCAGCAAGAAAATGTGTATGTATATGGTCAGACGGAGGGGGCTTTTCCAATTACTGCCAATGTTTATAAAACCGCAAACAGTGGTCAGTTTTTGCAAAAATTTGATAACACACTTTCATCATTAGTATTTTCAACGGTTTTCGGATCAGGTATAGGGATCCCGAACATTTCTCCGACAGCATTTTTAGTAAACGACTGTAATAACATTTATCTTTCTGGTTGGGGAGGTATTGTAAATAGCGCTGAAGGATTCTGGCAGAGTAATACCAATGGAATGGCTGTGACAGCCGATGCCTTTCAATCAACTACAAGCGGCTCTGATTTTTATTTGATGGTACTCTCCGGTGATGCAACGCAACTTCTGTACGCTACTTACTTAGGGGGTACCACTTCGCGCACTCATTTGGACGGTGGCACTTGTCGCTTTGATAAAAGTGGAGTGGTTTATCACGCAGTATGCGCTGGATGTGCTGCGTTTAATGGTAACGGCAACAGTCCTTCTTCAGATTTTCCGACAAGCGCTGATGCCTGGAGTAAATTTAATGGGAGTGGCAATTGTAACAATGCGGCTTTTAAATTTGATTTAGCCTCGTTGCGAGCTAGAATTCAAACTAATTCAGTGGCCTTGGATAAGCCTGGTTTAATGAAGGTATGTTTACCTGATAAAATTGTATTTCAAAACAGAAGTGTGGGTGGAGAGACTTTTTTTTGGGATTTTGGGGATAACAATCAACTCACAAAACAAGATCGAACAGATATTATTTATCAATATACTATACCAGGAACTTATATTGTCAAATTAAAAGCAGTAGACCTTGGTACCTGCATTGGGAAGGATTCTACCAAGGCAACCATTTCAGTTTATAGTCCATTAGGTAGTGTTGGCCCAGATCTTGTAATGTGCTTTGACAAAGGCACACAGTTAATGGCAACGGGAGGAACCATTTATCAATGGAAAGCCGCGGGTAACACTTTTCTATCAACACAGGCAAATCCAACTGTAAACCCTCAAGCAGATGCTTCCTATTTTGTTACCGTAACAGATGCCAATGGATGTTTAAAAAAGGATACCGTTAATGTACGGGTAGTGCCGGGGATCGATTTAAAGTTTACTATGGAGAGGATCAATTATGATTGTTTCAATCGTCCTGCATTAAGAGTAACAAACCAAACGTCTTCCGCAGAAGAAGTGTTTTTTGATTTTGGAGATGGAACCACATCAGACCTGCCTGGAACAGTGCATAATTATTCAAAGGATGGTCTTTTTTCTGTTCG
>JANPBK010000083.1:0-1825 GCA_031430395.1 Cyclobacteriaceae bacterium | reverse complement strand
GACGCTGGTAGAGAGTCACCCGTTTAAAAAAGAAATTACACTCAGCAAAAATGTGTTTGTGAGCTTTCATAACTCAGGGCATATTCTGGGATCCGCATTCGCGGAATTCAAATTGCATGGGGAGCGCGAACAGAAGAAAATTGTTTTCTCTGGCGACCTGGGTCGCTACGAAGACCCTGTGATGTTTGCTCCAGACCCCGCGAGTGAAGCTGACGTTTTGATTGTTGAATCTACTTACGGCAACAAACTCAATCCGCAACTTGATGTAGAAGGTCAGCTCATTAAAATTGTTAACGAAGCGTATGAAAACAATGGGGCGTTGGTGATTCCTGCTTTTGCATTGGGGAGAACCCAAAGTTTAGTTTATTATTTTCATAAGCTCATGGCCGAGAAAGCCATCCCCACCATTCCAATTTATATTGATAGCCCAATGGCAATCAATGTGACCGATTTGTATGAGCGGCATGGTGGCTTGCATAAAATAAAAGTAACACGACAAGGCTCGCAGCTCATCAGTATTTTCGATTCACCTCAAGTGCATTTCTGTAATACCAGAGAAAGCTCGAAGGCACTAAATGAAATCAAAAAACCGATCATCATTATCTCTGCAAGTGGCATGGCTACTGGTGGAAGGGTGTTGCATCATTTAGCACACCGCTTGCCGCGCACAACGGATACCGTTTTGTTTGCTGGCTATCAAGCTGAAGGCTCACGCGGTAGAGATATCTTGGAAGGAGAAAAATCGGTGAGGATCTTTGGCGAAGATGTTGCAATCAATTGTCGGGTACGTGAAGTGCACGGGCTGTCTGCACATGCAGATCAAAGCGAATTATTAAGGTGGCTAGGCAACCTAAAAAGAGCACCAAAGCTTACTTTTATCACACACGGTGAGATAGAAGGCTCTTCAACTCTTGCGAAATTGATTGAAGAGAAATTTGGCTGGAAAACAGTGATACCAGAATATTTGGAAACTGATATTTTGTTTGAAGGTATATAATCAGTCAAAGTCAATTGTTAGCAGTTATTTGTCATAAACAGCTATTAACGAATAACGATTATCTAAACTCAACATGAAAGAAAGGCTTTACTCACTAGACGTTTTCAGAGGCATCACGGTGGCCGCCATGATTTTGGTGAACAACCCTGGTAGCTGGGATTCTGTCTATCCTCCTTTATTACATGCTCATTGGCATGGCTGTACTCCTACTGATTTAATTTTTCCCTTCTTTCTCTTTATCGTTGGTGTATCCATCCACTTTGCCTATCAACCCAAACTAAGCGCAGGGCTCTCCACGAAAAACGTCTCAAAAATACTCAGACGCACCCTTATCATTTTTATTTTGGGGATGCTATTGGCTCTCGTTCCCAAATTTAATTTTTCAACTGTTCGAATCCCAGGAGTGCTACAGCGAATTAGCGTAGTGTATCTTTTTTGTTCGATGATCTACTTTAAAACAAATTGGCTTTCGCAAATTCGTTTAACTATCGTTCTCTTGGTTGGATATTTCATACTTATGACGATGGTACCTGTACCCGATTTTGGATCTGCTAACTTAGAACCGGAAACTAATCTAGGGGCTTGGCTGGATCGCTTATTGTTAAATGGACACCTATGGAGCCAAAGTAAAACTTGGGATCCTGAAGGAATTCTAAGTACCATCCCAGCGATTGCAACAGGCCTCTTGGGAATCCTCACCGGCCAACTATTTTCTAAGATCGAAGCACCTGCTGAAAAAGTGACATGGCTTTTTTTTATTGGCGCAATACTCATCGTAAGTGGGCTTGCTTGGGGACTGGTATTTCCTCTTAACAAAGCATTATGGAC